>NZ_JAGJEF010000049.1:0-39078 GCF_018100875.1 Pseudoalteromonas sp. MMG012 | reverse complement strand
CGTTTACAAAACCTTTTCTACTCCAAAACCCTGACCCAAATCTGAGGTTATTTAAATAACACTTTGATGCTATTCACCCACAAAAAAACCCAGTATTTACTGGGTTTTTAGTTATCGCTCGCGATTTTTATGCTTCGGCGTCTGCCGCAGCTAGGCCTTGATCTTCACCATCTTCAGGAGTTATTGTTGCTTGCAGCAATAACATTTCACGTAACTTATTCTCAATTTCATTCGCAATTTCTGGGTTTTCTTTCAAAAATTTAATTGAGTTAGATTTACCCTGACCAACTTTGCTGCCTTTATAGCTATACCAAGCACCCGCCTTCTCGACAAGCTTATGCTTAACGCCAAGGTCAATTAACTCTCCATGCTTAGAAATACCTTGGCCGTACATAATAATAAACTCAGCTTGTTTGAAAGGTGGCGCCACTTTGTTTTTAACAACTTTCACACGAGTTTCGTTACCAACAACCTCATCACCATCTTTTACTGAGCCAATACGACGAATATCAATACGTACTGAAGAGTAAAACTTTAACGCATTACCACCTGTAGTTGTTTCAGGGTTACCGAACATAACACCAATTTTCATACGTATTTGGTTAATGAAAATACATAACGTATTTGAGCGCTTAATATTACCTGTTAATTTACGCAAAGCCTGAGACATCAAACGCGCTTGTAAACCAACATGGTGATCACCCATATCGCCTTCAATTTCTGCTTTTGGCGTTAAGGCTGCTACGGAGTCAACAATTACCACATCAACAGCACCTGAGCGTACAAGCATATCGCAAATTTCTAAAGCCTGTTCACCAGTATCAGGTTGAGATACGAGTAGTTCGTCCACATTTACACCTAACTTCTCTGCGTAGACTGGATCAAGCGCATGTTCAGCATCAACAAAGGCACAAGTCTTGCCTTTCTTTTGTGCTTCCGCGATAACTTGCAATGTTAGGGTTGTTTTACCAGATGACTCAGGACCATAAATCTCCACTATTCGCCCTGTTGGTAAACCGCCTATACCCAACGCAATATCAATTCCAAGTGAGCCTGTTGAGATAGCTTCAATATCTAAAGCCTGGCTATCACCCAACTTCATAATCGAACCTTTACCAAATTGACGTTCAATTTGTGACAATGCAGCATCTAGCGCTTTTTGTTTGTTATCGTTCATTTGCTTCTCCAATCTTGCGTGATGCGAGTAAGTATACTGTATGGAATCACAGTATCAAGCATATTTTTTACTTTAATTCATTTATTATAATATTCAGTGCAAAAGCAATAGCTTGCATCCTAACCTGAGCTCTATCACCTGAAAAAATTTGTTTTTTGCTCTGTAATTTCCCGTTTATTACCACGCCAAACCAAACTAATCCAACCGGTTTTTCTTCACTTCCTCCCCCGGGCCCTGCAACCCCTGAAACCGCCACTGCAACATCTGCATTTGCTTGTGTCGCTGCTCCAAAAGCCATTTCCTGTACCGTTTGCTCACTCACAGCACCATATTGAGCTAACGTCTGATCAGATACACCCAATAATTCCTGCTTCGCACTGTTGCTATAAGTAACAAAACAACGGTCAACATAAACAGAGCTGCCTGGCGTGTCAGTCAACGCATAGCTAATTCCCCCTCCAGTACATGATTCAGCAGTAGTGATTGTCTGACGTTTATCCGTTAAAATAGCGCCCAATTGTGCTGCGAGAGTTGTGATCTCTTGTTGTAGCTCCATATTCACCCTTTTAGGTAGATGCATGTCGATAGATTTATATTCTGAACATACTATAAAACAACAAACTCCTATGATGCAGCAATATCTTAGGATTAAAGTAGAACATCAAGATATCTTATTATTCTATCGCATGGGCGATTTCTATGAGTTATTCTTCGATGATGCAATTCGTGCTGCGCAGCTATTAGATATCTCTCAGACTCATCGTGGTAAAGCCGGTGGCGCACCAATTCCAATGGCAGGAGTACCTTATCACGCAGTTGAGAACTATTTAGCCCGTTTGGTACAAATGGGGGAGTCTGTCGCACTATGTGAACAAATTGGCGACCCTGCGACCAGTAAAGGTCCTGTCGAACGTAAAGTTGTCCGCATTGTAACACCTGGCACCGTGACAGATGAGGCGCTACTGCAAGAGCGCCAAGACAATTTACTCGCCAGTATTTGGCAGAATAAACAAGGTCATTATGGCCTTGCATATTTAGATATAAATTCCGGTAGTTTTAATATCGTTGAGCTAAATACAGATGAAGCACTCAGTTCAACACTGCAACGATTACAACCTGCTGAATTGCTCTACCCTGAATCATTTCAAAATTTATTGTTAATCGAACCACTTAAAGGCTGTCGTCGTCGCCCTGAATGGGAGTTTGACTTAGACACAGCCAAACACTTGTTATGCCAACAATTTAATACCAAAGATCTAGTTGGCTTTGGTGTTGAAAATGCACACTCAGGGCTAATTGCTGCTGGTTGTGTCATGCAATACATAAAAGATACTCAACGCACAGCACTGCCGCACATTCGCGCGATTACACTAGAAAAAAATGAGCATGCGGTTATTTTAGATGCTGCAACTCGGAAAAATCTCGAGTTAACGGTTAATCTGTCAGGGAGTATCGACAACACACTTGCACAAGTCCTTGATAAAACATCAACTCCAATGGGCTCACGGCTTTTAAAACGCCGAATTCACACGCCCATTCGTAACCGCCCGGAACTCAATGCAAGATTATCTGCAATTTCAAGCTTAATTGAAGCACAGCTTAGTATCGAAGTGTATGATGCCTTAAAGCAAATTGGTGACGTTGAACGTGTCGTTGCTCGGTTGGCACTATGTAATGCGCGCCCCCGAGATTTAACCCGGTTGCGCAGCGCATTGCAGGCTATTGCGCCGCTCCACAGCATACTCTCGGAATGTAATGACCCCCGTATTACGCAGATTTGCGAACAATCACCTTCCTTACCTAAATTACAAGACCTTTTAGAGCGCGCGATTATTGATAACCCGCCTGTACTGATCCGAGACGGAGGGGTAATTGCAACAGGCTACAACCCTGACCTTGATGAATGGCGAGCATTAAGCCAAGGTGCCACTGATATTCTAGATCAATTAGAAGAACGAGAACGTGCACGCACAGGGATCAGCACATTAAAAATTGGCTATAACCGAGTTCACGGGTTCTACATTGAGATAAGTCGCGCCAACTCACATCTAGTACCTGTTGAGTACATTCGCCGACAAACATTAAAAAATAATGAACGTTACATCATCCCTGAGCTCAAAGAACACGAAGATAAAGTGCTGGGTAGTCAAAGCAAAGCACTTGCTTTAGAAAAGCAATTATATGAACAATTATTTGAATTTATCGCCCCTTATTTGGAGCAATTACAGATCATGGCTGCATCACTGGCCGATTTAGATGTGTTAAATACATTAGCGGAAAGGGCACAAACACTTGACTATTGCAAACCGCAGTTAACTGAGGAAGATGAAATCTCCATTGAAGCAGGGCGCCACCCTGTTGTCGAGCAAGTCAGCAAAGACCCCTTTATTGCCAACCCAGTACACCTCAGTGAACAACGTAAAATGCTAGTTATAACTGGCCCTAACATGGGTGGTAAATCAACCTACATGCGTCAAACAGCCTTAATTGTATTAATGGCGCATATTGGAAGTTATGTCCCTGCAAGCCACGCGATAATCGGGCAAATAGATCGTATTTTCACCCGCATTGGTGCCAGTGATGATTTGGCATCGGGCCGCTCTACTTTTATGGTTGAAATGACCGAAACTGCCACAATACTGAATAATGCATCACACCAATCATTAGTATTAATGGATGAAATTGGCCGAGGCACCAGTACCTATGATGGCTTATCTCTGGCTTATGCGACTGCAGATTATCTTGCTCGAAAAATTAGCGCCAAAACCTTGTTTGCAACACATTATTTTGAACTCACTGAACTTGCCGATCAGCAAAGTGGACTAGTCAATGTCCACCTTGATGCAGTCGAGCATAACGACACCATTGCGTTTAAACATACGGTATTAGAAGGCGCAGCAAGTAAAAGTTTTGGTTTACAAGTTGCTGGACTTGCAGGAGTGCCAAAAGAAGTACTTAAGGTTGCCAAACAAAAACTCGCTATGTTAGAAAATCACCAGAGTGTCGTCGATTTAAATGTGCCCACACAGCAAACATTGGTTCTGAACAATGGACCATCAGAGCTTGAAACATCAATCCAAACGCTTGACCCTGACGAATTAACACCACGAGAAGCACTCTCACTTTTATATCAGTTGAAAAAGCTTGTATAAAAGTAATGATATAAAAAAACCACTCAATGAGTGGTTTTTTTATTAAAGGTTATATCGCTTACAATTGCTCAAATAAGCTATCTGTACTCAAACCTTCATGCTGTAGTATATCTTTCAAGCGCCGTAATGCTTCTACCTGGATCTGGCGAACACGTTCACGTGTTAAACCAATTTCACGCCCAACATCTTCAAGCGTAGACGGTTCATATCCTAAAAGCCCAAAACGTCTTGCAAGCACCTCACGCTGCTTAGGGTTCAACTCACCAAGCCAATCAACAATATGCTTATTAATATCATTGCTTTGTACTTCATTCTCTGGACCATGGCCCTTTTCATCTGCAATAATATCTAATAACGCTTTGTCATTTTCACCACCAATTGGTGTATCAACTGAAGTGATTTTCTCGTTCAAGCGCAACATTTTTGTGACATCTTCAACTGGCCTGTCTAAGCACTCGGCTATCTCTTCGGCTGTTGGCTCATGGTCTAGCTTTTGCGTTAACTCTCTCGCCGTACGCAAATATACATTAAGCTCTTTCACAACATGGATAGGCAAGCGAATGGTACGAGTTTGGTTCATTATCGCACGTTCAATGGTTTGACGGATCCACCATGTGGCGTACGTAGAAAAGCGAAAGCCTCGTTCTGGATCAAACTTCTCAACTGCACGAATAAGACCCAAATTACCTTCTTCGATGAGGTCCAGTAACGCTAAGCCACGATTGTTATATCTGCGCGCTATTTTTACAACTAAACGCAAATTACTTTCAATCATTCTTTTTCGAGACGCTTCACAGCCTTTCAAAGCTTTACGTGCAAAATACACTTCTTCTTCAGCACTAAGCAGCGGTGAGAAACCAATTTCACCTAAATATAACTGAGTTGCATCTAAGTTTTTTACTGTTTCATCTTTCGCGAAAATATCTTCTTCTTCAATGTTCTCTAAAAGTTCAGTTTTAGAGTTTGTTAAAGTGACATCCTCATTTTTTTCTTCAAAATCGTCCGTTTTTTTGGTCTTAACATTTGCAGTTTGAGCCATATGCATCCTCCCAAGCGAATGAATGGTATAAAATCATCATACTGTCTGTCAGTGTCTTAATCCTTAGGTAAAAACCTAAGTGGGTTTACAGCTTGCCCTCTATAACGGATCTCAAAGCGTAGTGCTGTTTCAGTGGCATCTGTATTACCTATGTCGGCAATTCTTTGTCCAACTTTAACTGTTTGTTGCTCTTTGACCCATAATTTCGAGTTATGTGCATAAGCGCTTAGGTAATCATCATTATGTTTTAATATGATTAAGTTACCATAACCCCTTAATGCACTGCCCGCATAAACCACAGTGCCCGCTGCGGCGGCTCTTACAGGTGTTCCATGTTTATTAGCAATTAGTAATCCTTTATAACCATTTTCCTTAACAGAAAAACGCTTAATTACTTTGCCAATAACAGGCTTTCGCCACTGTACCTTTTTAGAAATCATCTGCTTAGGCACTTTGACACTGCTTTTCTGTTCTTTTTGAACATACTCCCGTTGTTTTGGCTTATCAAGTTCTTTTTTCTGTTTTTTGTTACTTTTTTGTATGTTTATTTTAGAGTTAACGACTTTTGTTGCGTATTTTTTAACCTTTTTGTTTTTATTTTTAGAATTCTCTAGGTAGATTTTCTGCCCCGGATAAATCAAATAGGGTGGGGTTATATTATTAATTTTAGCGACAGCACGTACATCTTTATTTGCACTAAAAGCAATAGAAAATAAGGTGTCACCTTTTCGTACTTTATACTGATTATTTTTAATGTGAATTTTATACTTCGAAGAGGTCTTACCTGATGATAGATTAGTAACAGGCGCAGGTTTATGGTTCGTAGAGCAAGCACTCAAAAATAAGGTGACTAAAAATAGTATCTGTATGTTTATTTTAATCATCTTTGATTTTTTGCCATAATATTTACTTCATCTATTTGTAATATTTAATATAAAAAATAAGGCTAAACTCAGATGATATCACCAGCAACTAAAGGGACAAACTTTACAGGAGCTAAAGGGTGTTCAATAAATTGCTCACCTTGACGAACAAACAACGTCAAAATCTGCTCTTGCTCACCTAGCGGAACAATTAATGCGCCTCCGTCTTGTAATTGATGTAACAATGATTGTGGCACTGATTTCGCTGCTGCGGTAACAATAATCCCTGAAAAAGGCGCTTTCGATGACCAGCCTTGCCATCCATCCCCATGTTTCATTGCAACATTATATAAGTCGAGCTGATGTAAACGGCGTTTGGCTTGCCATTGTAAACTCTTTATCCGCTCTACAGTAAAAACATCGTCAAATAATTGTGCCAAAATCGCAGTTTGATAACCAGATCCAGTGCCGATTTCTAACACCTTACCCGACACCCCCACCTGCCTTAAGATCTCCGTCATTTTCGCGACAATAAATGGCTGAGAAATAGTTTGCCCCTGACCTATTGGCAACGCGGTATTCTCATACGATTTATGCTTTAATACATCATCCACAAATACATGTCTTGGCGTATTTTCCAATACAGACAAGACTTTTCGGTCGGTTACTCCTTGTGCCCTAATTTGCTCAATTAAAGCACTTGCACTACGCACATAATTGTTTAGCACCCTATCCCCTATCTCTTTAACCAACAAGCCATTGCATCAAGGCTCTCATGAGCTGTCGTGTCTATTTTTAACGGCGTTACAGCCGCATAACCTTGATTGATGGCATGAAAATCAGTGCCTGGACCTGCATCACTTTCATGACCCAATGTACCATACCAAAATACCTCTCTACCCCAAGGATCCGTTTGTTTTGTCATTGTTTCCGCTTTGTGACGTTTGCCAAGCCGACACACCTTTACCCCTTTCAATTCATCTAGCGAAATATCTGGCACATTGATATTGATTATTTGATCTTTGGGCAACGGGTGTGACTGTAATTGTTTAATAATGTCTATCGTGATCTGAGCAGCGGTATCATAATGATTTTCATATTTAGAACATAGTGACACAGCAATGGCTGGTAGTCCCATATGGCGACCTTCTATTGCGGCTGCAACAGTCCCTGAATACAATGTATCATCGCCTAAGTTAGCACCTTTATTTATACCCGCGACAACAAGATCTGGTAAGTCAGCCATTAACTCGCTAACACCTATATGCACGCAGTCCGCGGGTGTGCCATTTACTGATAAAAATCCATTATCTAAAGTGGAAACTCGTAATGGGTTCATCAATGTCAAAGAATGGCTAGCCCCACTACAATTTCTATCTGGCGCAATCACAATTACTTCAGCAATTTCACACAATGCTCGATATAAAACCGCAATGCCTTTTGCATCAACCCCATCATCGTTACTGAGTAATATTCTCATCTTGGTTACTATCCATTAAGTTATCTTTCGATGCATCTCTATGTATCACTAACTCTCTTAGCAAGGCCGTTGCAAAAGTCCCTTTTGGTAAACTAAAGGTCAACTTTATCGTTGTATCATCGACTGTTTTCACCTGTAAGTGTTTTGGAATTAATCTCAATGCGCGCCTTTCGTTCTTTAACCCTAATTCAGCTAAGCCCGCTTGCCAAGCACTAAAAGGCACTAACCAGTTTCGCTCTTGCTCAGTTAACCCTTTATCTCCTTTGCCAACTAGCGGTGCTGACAATAAGATATCCCCACTGGTTAAGCGTTCAATCGTGTCATCACTGATATTTTCTTCAAAGAATGCATTACTGCCACTGAGCATGAATACTTCTTGATGCCATGTCTTAGCCAACCCATGTTCAGCAACGCGTTTGCTAACAATCTCATTAAAGATATGTGATCTTGCCGCGGATATAATAATACCACGTAACTTTTTATCTCGGATGCGCTCTCCTGAAAACATCCGCTCAGCCATTTGCAAATTATGCCCATCATGACCAAAACGTTGCTCTCCAAAATAATTTGGCACCCCTTGTCGTACAGCATTAATACGAGAAAGAATATCTAATGGCGCACTGACATTACGTAAAGTGATCTCAAATTTATTACCTGAATGACACCCTGTACGTAATTTGCGATTGTGTCTGATTTGCTTAATAACAAACACACTATCACTGTTTAGCTCAGTAAAGTCGAGATGTTGTTTAATGGGTACTGGCACGCTAAACCATTGACTACACACGCCATGCCTGTCTTTCAACCCCGCATAACTCACATCTCTTGGTGCGATCCCTGCAAACTTTGCCAACATCTTCGCAATGTATTGCGTATTTTCACCTTTTTTTATGACATGCAAACATACGTGTTCACCTTCACCCGACAGCTCAATATCCAGCAATTCATCAACAACAAAATCTTCCGCGCACGATTTGTAATCCGCCGACGACTGAGGTTTACCATACAAGTAATTCAAATTTTTCATCGCTTCATCACCAGTACAACAGCATGCGCTGAAATACCTTCTTTTCGCCCTTCGAAACCCAACTTTTCAGTTGTCGTGGCTTTAATATTGACCTGATCAATACTGACACTACAATCGACAGCCAAGTTTGCACGCATTGCATCAATATGGGGTCGCATTTTTGGTGCTTGAGCGACTATCGTTACATCACAGTTGCTTAGTTGGTAACCTTTGTCTTTGACCTGCTTCATCACTTGTCGCAGCAAAACTCGACTATCTATGTTTTCAAATTCTGCCGCTGTATCAGGAAAATGCTTACCAATGTCGCCAAGTGCTAAAGCGCCAAGCAATGCATCGCATAAGGCATGCACAGCCACATCACCATCTGAGTGCGCAATAAAGCCATGTTCAAAGGGGACTTTCTCACCACAAATCATCAATGGACCTTCTCCACCGAATTTATGTACATCAAATCCATGACCAATTCTTATCATTTCACACTCTCTTATGCTGTTTTGAAATCAGAAAACATGCCAAGTCATAATCTTCCGGCGTCGTTATTTTTATATTATCTGTTCGCCCAGGAATTAATTGAACGGGCTGCTGTTGCCATTCCATTGCCGACGCCTCATCGGTGATCGCCACACCTTGTTGTAACGCACAACTCAATGCTGAACGTAACGTCATAAACGGAAACATTTGTGGCGTTAATGCTTGCCATAAATCATCTCTTGGCACTGTACCAGAGCTATGACTACTACCCCGTTTTATGGTATCTTTTACTTTAGCAGCTAAAATACCACCTTGTTGCGCCTCTAAACAGTGTGAAATTAAGTTTTCAATATCAGTAATATCAACTAGTGGACGAGCTGCATCATGGACTAATACCCAATCAGGTTTGTATTCTAGTAATGCATCAAGCGCATTAAGCACCGACTCTGCACGCTCTTTGCCACCTGAGGTTCTAATTAACTTCTCACTACAAAAAGCAAGTTTATCAAAAACTGTATCGCTATCACTCACCGCAACAGCAATAACGCAGACATTAGGCACCCTCATCATTTTATTTAAGGTGTGCTCCAATACTGTTTTATCTTCAATCTTTAAATATTGTTTTGGGTGAGATAGTTGCATTCGACTGCCTACCCCCGCAGCGGGAACAACGATGGCTATTTTAGGAAGTTTATTCATGGTGTTTTTTTCGGAAGAACTCTGATGAATGTTTCATTGGGTTTTATCATACCTAACTCATGTCGAGCACGCTCTTCAACGCCCTCTAGGCCAAGTTTTAAATCTTCAATATCGGCTTTTAATAGCTTATTGCGTTTTAATAGCTTTTCATTAAGATTTTGATGTGCATCTACTGCACTTTTCAATCTCGTGTAATCCTGTAATCCATTATGGCCAAACCAAAGCTGATATTGAATAAAGGCCGCTAAACAAATTAAAGCAAACTGAAATAAGCGCATTGTTTAGTTCCTACTGTTTATTGTGCATATTACGAGATTAACGTGGGCGTTTTTTTATTATTCTGACATTTTTCCAGTTAATCATACTGGCTAACAACATTTCTCTTAAGCTCAAAGTTCTAGGCCCAATTGCTTTACTGTATTGCCACTGATGCCCACAGCATGCCGCAACCATTAAGGCTTTTGCGGGTTTAAACATGATTGTAGAAACTCCCTTCTGACTTTGTCCTGAACAATCAAACCATCCATGTTGATTGCAATGAATCATATTGTCTCTTACTTGATCTATGGTGTCTATGACAATACGTGTCAATCCCTTGTGAGATAGCATCACAGGCACGACTAACCCGACCGTCCCATGGCGAGCAAAATAGTGTTTACACACGTCCATTTGCCATTTAGGTTGCGCTTTTTGCGGACTTAACCAAGTGCCATTTTGACTGTCTAATTGCAAGGGCACACTTCCTAGCACTATATCTCGCGCTGCACGCTCAACATAGTAAGGTAAACTTAATAAAGCCCGCGGCAACTGCTCAGCAGTTGCATTTTCTGTCAAAGCTGGAATTTCACGTGCATAAAATACATTAACTAACTCAGCAAATTGTAATCGTTCACGTTTGTCATGCCATAAACTGCTTTGCTCGTTTGACATTGCTATATACTGTTCGCCCACGCTACCTCCCAGTCACTGTGAAAGTTATAGCATGGCAGATTAAAGCAAGCTAGCCTTTCGGCTTTTCTCCAAGCCGAGCTTCACCATTTTCCATAAATTGCACGACGCCGGTTCGTTTTTTACCAACCAATAAGCTGCCGTCACATAAAAACATGAAGTTTTGCCAACAACGCTGAAAAACTGCAAAATTTGTCTCGATAACTTGTTCACGTGACATACAAAAATATACAGTGGTATTGGCTTCCCACCCCAAATGCGATGTAATTACGTCAGGAAGCGATTCCTCACCGGCTTCCCAAGGCTTTTCCCAATCAACATTTTCAGACCAGCTATCCTCTTTTCCTACCCACTCCGATGGATTGAAAAAGTCAGGGTGATCTTGATCTCGGCTTATCATGGTACTCCACAATACTGCCGCTCGCGCTTTCGTCATTGGCTTAATCGCCGCAAGATCTTGTTCTGAGATCGGTAAATCTTGATGTTTAAAAACCCATGCTTTTCTAAACTCATCAAGCGCAATATAATTCATACAACAGCCCAGTCTGGCAAATATTAACGCGCAGTATACCGCACACTAAACGGAACGAACAATGAAGCAAACACTAAAACTCGGTATTTATCAGCATTACAAAGGTCAGCAATATCGGGTCTTCCACATCGCAACTCACAGTGAAACACAAGAAAAAATGGTCGTCTATCAAACCCTCTATGGTGATTTCGATTTTTGGGTTCGTCCTTTCACGATGTTTGTTGAAAACGTCACATGTGATGGCGTTGAAACTCCACGCTTTAAATACCTTGGTGATAAATAAGATACTTCATAACCCCTAGCGGCAGGTCACCTTTTTATGGCAAGATAACTCATTCTCCTCAGACCAGTCGTTAGGTACAAAGTGAACTTCCAAGGTACAAACAATTACATTGCTAGTAGTGCATTAAAACAAGCAGTAAATGCTGCAATTATATTAGAAAAGCCGCTTTTAATTAAAGGAGAGCCAGGCACGGGTAAAACACTACTCGCAGAAGAACTTGCAAAAAGCCTCAATACCAACCTCATTCAATGGCATATCAAATCAACCACAAAAGCACAACAAGGGCTGTATGAATACGATGCCGTATCTCGACTAAGAGACAGTCAACTCGGTGAACAACGAGTGCATGATATTAATAATTACATTGTAAAAGGTAAATTATGGCAAGCCTTCACGGATCCTTCGCGTCCGGTGCTGCTCATTGATGAGATTGACAAAGCTGATATCGAGTTTCCCAACGATTTACTATTGGAGCTCGATAAAATGGAGTTTCATGTTTATGAAACAGGTGAACGTGTTAAAGCAAAAGTCCGCCCGATAGTCATTATTACATCGAATAATGAGAAAGAGCTCCCTGATGCTTTTTTGCGACGCTGTTTCTTTCACTATATCGACTTCCCTTCCACCCAGCAGATGCAAAAAATCATTGATGTTCATTACCCTAATATCAAAGCTAACTTGGTACAACAAGCATTAGAAAGCTTTTTTAAACTCAGGGATGTGCCAGGGCTTAAGAAAAAACCAAGTACCAGTGAATTATTAGATTGGCTAAAGTTGCTAATGGCTGAAGATATCGACAGTACAACCTTACATGATAAACAGCATCAAGGTGGTTTAATGCCATTATTTGGGGCTTTGCTTAAGAATGAACAAGATGTGAGCTTAATTGAGAAGCTGGCCTTTATAAGTAAGCGTTAACTGATGCTTATCGAATTTTTCTTTACATTAAAACGCTACGGCTTAAAAGTCAGTCCTCGAGAACTGCTTGACTGTATCAACGCACTAAACAAAGGTTTAGCGTTTGCTGACATCGATGCATTTTACGACCTCAGTAAAATTATTTTTGTTAAAGATGAAACCCAGTTTGACAAATTTGACCGCGCTTTTGCCGATTACTTTCAAGGTCTTGAATCTATCGACTTATTATCGCAATTACAGACTAACAATGAACTCCCCCATGACTGGTTACGAAAAGAGTTCGAAAAAAGCTTATCCGATGAAGAAAAACAACAATTAGATGCGCTCGGTGGATTAGATAAGTTATTAGAAACGCTAAAACAACGATTAGCCGAGCAAAAAGAACGCCATGCAGGTGGCAATAAATGGGTTGGCACTGGTGGCACATCTCCATTTGGCGCGTATGGCTATAACCCTGAAGGAATCCGAATTGGCCAAGAAGGGAACCGACAGCGCCAAGCCGTTAAAGTGTGGGATAAGCGTCAATATCGCAATTTAGACGCTAACACTGAAATGACCAGCCGAACCATGAAGCTTGCACTGAAAAAGCTCAGAAAGTTTGCAAAAAGTGGTGCCAGCGAGCAATTGGATCTTAATGAAACGATAGCTGCAACGGCAAAACAAGGCGGTATGCTCGATGTCAAAATGGTCCCTGAACGACATAATGCCATTAATGTCATTATGCTGTTTGATATTGGTGGTTCAATGGATGAATACATTCATTTATGCGAACAGCTATTTGGTGCTGCACACAGTGAATTTAAGCATTTGGAGTTTTTTTATTTTCACAATTGTGTTTATGAACAAGTTTGGCAAGATAACCAAAGACGCGATAGCGAGTCGCTTGACACATATCAGCTTATCAACCGCTTCGGTAAAGACTATCGACTTATTTTTGTGGGTGATGCCACTATGGGGCCCTATGAGATCACATATTCTGGTGGTAGCGTAGAGCATTGGAACCATGAAGCTGGCAGTATGTGGCTTCAACGCCTCACTCAGCATTTTGAAAAAGTTGCTTGGTTAAACCCACAACCCACAACCCACTGGCCCTATTACCTGTCAATAGATATCATTGCTGAACTAATGCACAACCGTATGTACCCATTAACATTAGACGGTATAAGTAAAGCGATAAAAGTACTAACTTAATGGTACGGTCAACGTCTAATTTGGACACAAAAAAGCCGCGACGTACGCGGCTTTTTTAATTTCATCGTCTATTAAGACATGAAATCAACACCTTCTTGGATGTCTTTGTTAAGTGTTGCAAGCATATCTTCTTTTGCTTTTTGTTCAAATGCACTTAACTCACCGTAAGACAGAATTTCTTCTACACCGTTTTTACCTAAACGTACAGGGTGCGCAAAATATGGTGCGTCGCCATTTTCAACGGCAACATACGCGTAATCTACAACATCTTGACCCTGTAAGCCTTTAACAAGTGAGAAGCAGAAACGTGCTGCAGCTGCGCCCATTGAAAGTGTCGCTGAACCGCCACCTGCTTTTGCATTTACCACTTCAGTACCTGCATTCTGGATACGAGGTGTAAGTGCTGCAACTTCTTCATCAGTGAATGAAACGCCTTCAACTTGTGAAAGAAGTGGTAAAATAGTAGTGCCTGAATGGCCACCAATAACTGGTACTTTCACTTCAGATACATCAACACCTTTCAATTCAGCAATAAATGCTTCCGAACGAATGACATCTAATGTTGTAACACCAAATACGCGAGATGCTTCATAAGTACCCGCCTTTTTGAATACTTCAGCAACAATTGGCACAGTACCATTTACTGGGTTAGTGATAACACCCACTAGCGCTTTAGGGCAGCTACGTACAATACCTTCAGCAAGTGTTTTAATAATACCTGCGTTTACGTTGAATAAATCAGCACGGTCCATACCTGGTTTACGAGGCATGCCAGCTGGGATTAATACAATATCAGCACCAGCAAGTGCAGCGTCTAGGTCATCCGCACCAAAACCAGCTACTTTAACTGCCGTTGGGATATGAGAAAGGTCAACAGCAACACCTGGTACTACCGGTGCAACGTCGTATAAAGATAATTCAGAACCTGCAGGTAAACCGTTTTTAAGTAAAAGTGATAAAGCTTGACCAATACCGCCAGCGGCACCCAATACAGCAACTTTCATGTGAATACTCCATAAATTGAAGGTAAATTTAGGGTGCGTCCCTCAATTAAAATCTAAGTTTAAATACCATCTCAGCAATCAGATACATAATGCGTAAACCCCAACACCATTAGGTGACATTGAATACACAACAAAAGCGCTAACATGACAATTAAAAGTAACCATTTCACATGAATTATAATCAACTTTCATACACAAATTTACGTTCTATGTGTACTCAACAGCATAATAAACCCATATTAGTTACTGCAAACTCAGCTAAAAAAGACAAACATACCCAAGAATGCAGTAAAGATAATGAAAAGCGCAGGTAAAAACAAATTAATCCGAGTTATTTTCATGATTTTTTCGACTATAGTTGTAAAGCTAACAGCACTGGCGCTTTACGCGTGTGACAGAACCTGAATATCAGCACAGTAAAATTTGGGTCACAACGTAGTTTTGTGTAGAATCCCAACATCACCATTTGAATTATGGATCGTTATGCAGCCTCAAGAAAAACAAGAAGCGCTGGTTAAAGCGTTTAAAGCTTTACTCAAAGAAGAAAACTTTGGTTCACAAGGAGAAATTGTTGACGCTTTAAAAGACCAAGGCTTTGACAATGTGAGTCAGAGCAAGGTGTCACGCATGCTCAGTAAATTCGGTGCGGTACGAACCCGTAATGCAAAACAAGAAATGGTCTATTGTTTGCCTGCTGAGATGGGAGTGCCGACAGCCAAAAGCCCACTGCGCCAATTGGTTATTGATATTATCCATAATGAAATGATGATAATTATTCGAACTAGCCCTGGCGCCGCACAACTTATTGCCCGATTACTTGATTCGTTAGGAACTGCAGATGGCGTACTCGGCACAATTGCTGGTGATGACACCATATTTATCGCCCCAGCCCAAATCTCAGAAATTGATGCAACGCTTGAGCGAGTAAAAACGTTATTTGACAACGTTTAGGCCGGCCTAAAAATCACTCTTCACAACTTTGTGCCATCGTACTAAGAAATTGGACCGATGGTGCAAAAAATGCCGCCCCCATATCTGCCTGATTATAATCCAACCATAGGTCATATTTATCTGGAGTGCCTAAACGAGACATTAAAACATCTTCAAAAGCTTGGCCATGTGCCGAACAACTCACCCACAAACTACCTTGCTCAAATACATCCCCAAACGGCATGCTTTGATCAAGTAAGGTCGCTAAACCGTCTTCGTTTACTAACTCCGCTAAAGTTGCATGACTATTTTCTTTTTGAGGAGAAATCAAGGTGTTATCTAAGCGCGTTCGGCCCATCACTTGTTCCTGCTCATCAAGTGTTAATATTTGCCATGTGTCAATGTCAAACTTCACTCGTTGAACATGCACATAACTTCCTTGATTATCATCATGCTGCGGGTTATCGACTAAAGCTACTTGACGTTTAAAGCGCCCATGAGGTGCATTTCCACCATAAATAAAGCCGTTAAAGTCTCGGCCATCTAAAAACCGAAAGCCTCTAACATTCGCCACTAGCTCAACACTAGGTGCAAGCATGTGCAATACGCTTTGTGCAAAAAGGTGATTAACATCTTCTCTATCTGAACGGATCACGTACATTAAATCAAAAGGCTGGCTATGCATTAAGTGTTCAGCACTGCTTACATGAGGAAAGCTTTTTAATTCAGGAGGAATATACTCAGGATAAATATGCGGCCAATATTGTGCTCCAATGGCCACAAAGCTACTCACCATCGACTCCGAGAAACGGTCACTCAGTTCATTTTGTAATCGTTCACAATGTGCCAATGTAGCACGCACAGCCTCATCATGCCCATCTAGTACATTAAAAAACAAATGTAAACCATGGAGGTTTGCTTCAGCACAGACTCCTGATTGCGCTTGCGCCATGCTTTTTTCCTTACTTAATTCAGCTCTTGCTCAGAAAAGAAATTTACCGCATGTGCTTTAATTTTAAAAGAGACAGGTAAATCAGTATCAATTGTTTTGTCTATGGGCGCAGGAACCTCTAACTGTTGCTGTTCAAAACGTACCCGATAAACATATTCAGTGCCCACAAAGCGCTGTTGTTCAACTCGCACTTGCCCATTTGGGTCATTAACCAACTCTAAGTGCTGTGGTCGCACATAAATTTGTCCTTGCTGCTGAGATTGCAGTAAAGGAACCATTGAGCTCACGTCACCAAAATCAGTGCTAACACCGGCACCGTTATAACGAGTCGCCTTTAAATAAATTCCTTGACCTAAAAACTCAGCTACAACTTTATTACTTGGCTGTTGGAACAAAGTTTTCGCACACCCTAATTGCGCGATTTGACCTTCATGCATAATCGCTAACTTATCCGAAAATGCAAACGCCTCATCTTTTGAATGACTGACAAATATAGCTGAGACTTGCTGATCTTTAATAATCGCTCGAATGTCATTAATAAGCTGATATCGAACCTGCGCATCTATATTGGAAAACGGCTCATCTAGCAATAATAAGTTTGGACGGTACGCCAACGCTCTTGCAATCGCAACACGTTGCTGTTGACCCCCCGAAAGCTCATGAGGATAACGTGACTTAAAATTATTTAAGTGTACTAACTCCAACATTTCAGCAACACGCTTTAAGCGCTTTGGTTTATCAAGCTTATTTAGACCAAACGCAATATTCTGCGCAACCGTTAAATGAGGAAATAACGCATAATCTTGGAACATCATCCCTATATTTCTGTGCTGAGGCGCGACAAAGTGACGCTCATCACTCATACACTGTCCATTAATCACAACCGATCCATGCTGCGGTTGAATAAGCCCCGCAATGGCTTTCAACGTTGTTGTTTTCCCACAACCACTTGCCCCTAACAAGCAGACTATTTCATTTTGTTCGACGGCTAAATTAAGCGCTTTAATAACTGATTGACCGTCATACTGATACGACAAATTTTGTAATAGCAAACTGCTCATTAGTTGTGTTGCTCCATAGATCGATTAACAAAATATAGCGGAATTAGCCCAACTAAAACAATAAACAAGGCTGATACTGACGCAAGTTCTAACTGCTCATCACTCACATACTGAAATACATGCGTCGCCAGAGTTTCAAAATTAAAAGGTCGTAACAATAACGCTGCGGGGAGCTCTTTCATACATTCAATGAAAACCAATAAAGCTGCCGTGAGAATGCCTCGGCGTAATAACGGAAAGTGAATCAAGGTTAAGGTTTGTAAAAACCCCTTCCCCATGCTTTGGCTGGCCATATCTAGCGACGGGCTGATCCGCACATAACTGGCTTCAACTGCGCCATGTGCAATCGCATAGAATCGCACGACATATGCGAAAACCATCGCAAAAAGACTACCACTTAACAATAAACCAGGTTCAAAACGAGTTTGCGAAAACCAGTCATTAAGTGCCGTATCCAGCAAAGTTAAAGGCAGCAAAACAGCAATCGCCAATACCGTACCAGGCAGAGCATATCCCGTACTTGCGAAGCGCCCTGGAATGGATTTAGTTCTTTCACTACCTATACGTTGGTAAAAAACCACGAGAACGCTAAAGAATATCGCAATAACACTGACCCACAAAGACACTTTCAAGCTCTGCCAAGCATATAAAAAGAATTGGCTATTCCAAGCCTCGTCAAAATAATCAATTGCATAGCCACACAAAATACCCACTGGCAACACAAAAGCAACCAGTAAGATAAAGATGCAATACGCAGAAGCGGCCCACGCTGTTTTACCTTTAAGCACATATAACGCTGTATCGTTAACAGATGCTTGGCGTTCATGCACCGTATCATTTTTACGACTTAGTCGTTCTAACATCAGTGACACAAACAAAAATAACAGCATAATTCCTGATATTTTTGCCGCTGCAGTGAGTGAGTAATAGCCAAGCCACGTATCATAAACTGCGGTTGTGAGCGTACTTACAGCAAAATAATGTACCGTCGCAAAATCAGCCATTGTCTCCATACTTATCAAAGCAAGTGCAGCAACAATTGCTCCCCGAGCTAACGGAAGGCTCACCTTAAAAAAGCTCTGACGAGGGCTCATTCCCATCAGCTGACTTGCCTGAATCAATTTAAATGATTGCTCTCTGAGCGCGGTTTTAAATATTAAATATAAATAAGGATAGAGCACCAAAGCGATCATTATGATGGCACCTGGCAATGTACGAATATCAAAAAACCAGTAATCATTCGGTGATTGCCAACCAAACCAATCTCGCAGCGCCACCTGAACGGGCCCAGCATAATCCAATAAATCAGTATAAATATAGGCAATTATATAAGTCGGCATTGCCAGAGGCAGCATTAATGCCCACTCAAATACTTTCCGACCAGGAAACTGGCAATATGCGCTAAGCCAGCCTAAAGGCAAAGCAATCAAACAACTGAGTGAAATAACACCAAGGATAAGTAAAATAGTATTAGAGGTGTAATCCCAAAGAACGGTATTCCATAGATGGGAGAATACCTCTGAATCTCCTTGCAAAGATTCAAAGATTAAAAAAGCGAGCGGGGCAGATAAACAAATGCCTATCAGCCACGCAAATATCTGCCATTTAGACAGAGAAAACGGTACTTGCATTAAAGATCAAATTTAACCTCATCGATCAGCTTCAGTGCTAATGGACGATATTTACTAATTTCAGACAATGGTAATGCGTCTTCCTTAAACGTGCCCCATGATGCCACCAAATTCGACAATGCTACTCCAGATTTTACTGGGTATTCCATATTCATTGACGCATACATATTCTGTGCTTTATTGTCGGTCATAAACTCTATAAGTTTCAAGGCATTTTCTGGATTTTTAGCATATTTGGTCATTACCACCCCTGAAACATTCAAATGGGCACCACGGTCTTTTTGATTGGGGAAATTAATATACACTGAATCAGCCCATGCTTTTTGTTTGCTATCTTGCAGCATTTTTCCAAAGTAATAGCTGTTACCTAGAGCAATGTCACACAATCCTTCTTTTACCGCTTTGACTTGAGCACGGTCATTACCTTGTGGTTTTCGAGCTAAATTACTCTTTACACCTTTAAGCCACTGTTTCGTATCCGCTTCACCATGATGCGCAATCATCGATGCAATCAATCCCAAATTATATGGGTGCTTACCCGAGCGCATACAAATTTTTCCTTTGTAAGTTGCTGAAGCTAAATCTTCATACCCTAAGGCTGAAAGCTTACCTGTTCGTTCCTTTGATGAGTAAACGTTACGTACCCGTTTAGTAAGTGCTACCCATTCACCTTCAGGGTCCCGGAAAGCAACCGGAATATTACGATTAACCACATCACTACTTATCTTTTGCGTTAAGTTCATATCTTCTAATTGCATTAATGCACTAAAATTAGAAGTTAGGACTAAATCAGCCCGACTATGCTTTCCTTCTCGCTTAACACGCTCAATAAGCCCTTTTTTAGCGAAAACAACGTTAGTTTTTATACCTGTTTGTTTGGTGAAGTCATCTAATATCGGTTGGATTAAAAACGGCTGACGAAAAGAGTAGATATTAACTTCGTCTGCTGCCAATGCAGGTAAACAACTTAAAGATGTAAGAACAATCGCTAATGCTTTTTTCATTAAAGCCTCCAGATAAAAACAATAATTATTATCAGCTAATAATATCTCTTATGGTGCTAAAAAACACCCTCTGAATAAAACTAGCTTTATGTTGTTGCAAATAACTGTATCACCAAATCAGAAGTTGCTTGTGAGAAATATCTTACTTCTTATGTGGAGATCAATGATCTCTTTGCTGAAAATAACACCAAAATCAATTTAAACAATTGTTTTAAAACAAATTAAGTTTAACTTTTAGTTTTACTAGAATAATTAAAAGCATTTCCACTGGTTTTGTACCCACCAAAACTCTCTATAATATATCTCGTAGTCAAGGAGATGGTGACTAAGAAATAAATAAGATCACACTGAGTGTAGCTTATTTAAAATTGCGAGATGCAATTACCAAGGACAAACAGCCGGATGCTGTGGTTTATGGAAACGCTATAGGATGTAGCAAACATTAAAGGGAAAGGGACAAACAGCCGGATGCTGTGGTTTATGGAAACGCTATAGGATATAGCAAACATGATAAGGAAAGGGACAAACAGCTGGATGCTGTGGTTTATGGAAACGCTATAGGATGTAGCAAATATTACATGGAAAGGGACAAACAGCTGGATGCTGTGGTTTATGGAAACGCTATAGGATATAGCTACGATGATAGGGAAACGGACAAACAGCAGGACGCTGTGGCTTTAAGGAACATGCTACTGGATGTAGCAACTATTATAAGGAAAGGGACAAACAGCAAGACGCTGTGGCTTTAAGGAAACGTTATAGGATATAACACAACATGGACAAACAGCTGGATGCTGTGGCTAAAAGGGACCAATCACAGGAAGTGGTTAGGAGTAATACTGGAAGTATCTTTTAATGGACTAAACTAGGACATGCGGTAAGCCTTGAAACAGACTCCATCGTTAATAGACGATATATCGTATATTACGGACCAGCGGCAGGTAGCCACGTTCACCGGATGATATAGTGTTTAAGGACAGTTAAAGGACCTTAGCAGTGACGCTGAATTTCGCAGAAATAGAACACTTAGCGAAGCCATGGATGCGGACAGTTTTAGGAGTTGATCAGATCAACATTGCAGGATGCGTTTAGAAGATTCCGTCAGCGCGGCTCTTATGAGTCGCGCGCTTTTCTGTTGCTGTACTTTCATTTATTCACAATAACTAAATTAACGGGTACGCCACTCTCTTCGATTAAAACTTTTTTCGCTTGCTCTTAAGATACGCATCTCTAAAATCAATAAAATGGCTAGTCAGCTTTTCAGCAGCAGCACCTTCTTTATTTTGCTCTAGCACCACACACGCTACTTCTGCGGTACTCAATTGATGCGCATGTGCCGCTACACGTAATTGATAATCAGATAAAGACTCAGGCGATACCGATAAAATTGGCAAATTATCAAGGTAAGGACTTTTTCGAAACATCTTTTTAGCTTCTCGCCAAGTCCCATCCAAGAAAATATACAAAGGTATTTTGTTCTTACCCCCTTCAACCTTCTTGATCACTCTCGCTAGTTCAGACTCCCTATCATCCACCGGAAAAACAATGACAGGGTAATAATGCGGATCATTGATCAACTCAATCAATTTTGGATCAGGTTCTGTTCTGTCCCATCGAAAAGCGTGATTATCTGGTATAATATCAGCGATCAAACGCCCTGTATTCGATGGTTTAAAGCTTTCATTATGATACATAATGAGGCAGACTGCGCTTTGACAACTATGCGCCACATTAATGCCATCACAAATACACAAATGCTGTGCAAGTAAACATGCTTCACATCGGCTTAACCTTGATCCTCTGGCTTTATACTCACGCCTTGCAACCGCGATTTGTCGTTGGCGTAGCGCCAATACAGAATTACTCACTCGATACCCTCAAAACAGTTAAGTGTGTATTGTAATAAAATTAAGATATAAAAACAGTAAGGAGCCACGATGAATATTCAAAACTCAGCAAGATTAGGCTTTCGCCTTATGACTGAAAATGACGCACAGTTACTGTATGAGCTCGATCAAGACCCTGCAGTCATGGCGCACATCAACGGCGGTATAGCCAATTCAATGACTGATATACAAGAGATTTATATTCCTCGGCTTATCTCATTTACACACAAAGAAAAAGGCTGGGGGCTCTGGCATACCAGTCTATTATCAAATAACGAATTCATAGGGTGGATCCTAGTCAGACCTATGGGCTTCTTTGAAGGTAATAAAAATACTTTAGATTTAGAGCTTGGTTGGCGCTTCAAGCAATCATCTTGGCGCAAAGGATATGCAACAGAAGCCGCTCAACAAGTTGTCAATACCATTTGTAAAGTACACCCTGAGTTACAAGCTCTTTCTGCAACGGCCCTTGTTGAAAATCACGGTTCTTTAAAGGTGATGAAAAACATTGGAATGAAATATATCAAAAACTATATTTACAACGATCCTTGTGGCGATCATGATGCCGTACTGTATCGCAAAAGCTTAAAATAATGATGAATATCAGCACACAACTATTTAAAAGAGGTATGTCATGACACACTCTATTGATCAACAACGCATGAACTCTATTCTCAGCAATGACAATACACAACGTTACAAATACTTAATCAAAGAAGTTTCAAGCTCAGAACTTGTATGGATCCTAACTGACGAACACGGTTGCGTTATGCTAAATAGTGATGATGAGGATTGCGTACCTATTTGGCCTAATGAAGAGTTTGCCATATTATGGGCCACTGGTGACTGGCAAGACTGTAAACCTCAGTCAATTTCACTTAAGAAATGGCATGCTAAATGGACTGACGGCCTAGCAGAAGACGAACTTGCTATTGCAGTATTCCCCATACCAGATCAAGATGGCTTAATCGTATATCCCGATGAATTTGATTACGAACTCGTAAAATATAGGAAAAATAAAAAATAGCACATACGACAGCACTGATACTCTGTTGTTAACAGCTCTCGCTAAAAAACAAAAAAACCCAGCAGGTGCTGGGTTTTTCAATTTAAAGAAAAAGACTTACTTTTTCTTTACTGCTTTTTTATTTGGTAAGTCAGTGATTGACCCTTCAAATATTTCAGCAGCAAGTCCAATAGACTCATTCAATGTCGGGTGAGCATGAATTGTTAGCGCTAGGTCTTCACCATCAGCACCCATTTCAACTGCTAGACCAATTTCACCTAACATTTCACCTGCATTAATCCCCACCATTGCACCACCGATAACACGGCCAGACTCTTTATCAAAGATAAGCTTTGTAGAACCTTCAGTGCGCGCAGACGCGATAGCACGACCAGATGCAGCCCACGGGAATACCGCAGTCTCAATGCTTAGGCCTTGCTCTTTCGCTTCTTTCTCCGTAACACCAACCCATGCAATCTCTGGGTCTGTGTATGCAATTGAAGGAATACATTTAGGGTCGAAGAAATGCTTCTGACCTGAAATCACTTCAGCAGCAACATGTGCTTCATGCACCGCTTTGTGTGCAAGCATTGGCTGGCCAACAACATCACCGATTGCGAAGATGTTATTCACATTGGTACGCATTTGCTTATCAGTATTAATAAAGCCGCGCTCATCAACATTTACGCCAGCTTTATCGGCATCTAATAGTTTACCATTTGGCGTACGGCCAACAGCCACTAATACTTTGTCATAACGCACTGGTTCTGCAGGTGCTTTTTTACCTTCAAACGTCACATATAGACCATCATCTTTCGCTTCAACAGCAACAACTTTAGTCGACAACATTACGTTGAATTTGTCTTTCACGTAGCGTTGGTAAATCTTAATGATATCTTTGTCTGCAGCAGGCACTAGCTGATCAGCAAATTCAACCACATCAATTTGAGAGCCTAGTGCACGATAAACCGTACCCATTTCAAGACCAATGATACCACCACCTAATACAAGGAGTTTCTCTGGTACGTCTTTAAGCTCTAAAGCGCCTGTAGAATCAATTACACGATCATCTTCAGGGATGAAAGGTAGGTTAACTGGCTGAGAACCGGCTGCGATAATAGCGTTGTCAAAAGTAACGGTTGTAGTACCTGCTTCGCCTTCAACCGCAATAGTGTTAGAACCAGTAAATTTACCATAGCCACTCACTACGCTAACTTTACGCATTTTAGCCATACCGTCTAAACCACCAGTCAATTGACCGATCACAGACTCTTTCCACGTACGGATTTTATCTAAGTCAATTTGCGGTGCGCCAAATGTAACACCGTGTGAAGACATTTCAGCTGCATCATCAATGACTTTAGCAACATGAAGTAATGCTTTTGAAGGGATACAACCAACGTTCAAGCATACACCGCCTAGGGTGTTGCGAGATTCAATTAGTGTAACGTCTAAACCTAGATCCGCAGCACGGAATGCTGCTGAGTAACCACCAGGACCACCGCCTAGTACAACAACTTGAGTTTTGATTTCGTTGCTCATGTTATTACCTTAACTATTATTCGAACGGGACTGTACTCAAAAAGAGTATCCGTACCAAAATGCCTGCCACATACTCAATAATTGGTACAAGGCAGAGAGAGTTTAAAAATTGTATCATTCACACAAAAAGATGTCCCGCCTATTTACGAGGCGGGGCATTAAATTACATTACTAACTGACGGATATCGCTTAAGTAGTTAGCGAGTGTCACAGTAAAGCGTGCTGCCAATGCTCCGTCAATTACACGGTGATCATATGAACAGCTTAGCGGCACCATCAAGCGCGGCTCAAATTCTTTACCATTCCACTTAGGTTTCATTTCTGATTTAGAAACCCCTAAAATAGCCACTTCAGGCGCATTGACGATAGGTGTAAACGCCGTACCACCAATACCGCCTAAGCTTGAAATTGTGAAACAGCCGCCCTGCATGTCTGATGCAGTTAACTTACCATCTCGAGCTTTCTTAGAAATGTCCATCAACTCATGTGATAGCTCAATAATGCCTTTGTTGTTCACATCTTTAAATACCGGAACAACTAGGCCATTTGGCGTATCAACGGCAACACCAATGTTGACATATTTCTTCAGAATTAAGCTTTCACCATCTTGCGACAATGACGAGTTAAAGGTTGGGAACTCTTCCAACGCTTTTGCAGCCGCTTTCATCACAAACACAAGCGGTGTGATCTTAACGCCAAGTTTTTTCTTCTCAGCCAATACATTCTGTTCTTTACGGAATGCTTCAAGCGTTGTGATATCTGCTTCATCAAACTGCGTTACGTGTGGAATTTGAACCCAGTTACGATGCAAGTTAGCACCTGAAATTTTCTGAATACGAGATAGCTTCTTCTCTTCAACTTCGCCAAACTTAGCAAAGTCAACTTTTGGCCAAGGGATAAGACCAAGCTCACCACCGCCAGAATTGTTGTTATTAGAGATTTGACCTGATTCAACTTTCTTAACCAGCTCTTTCACATAGTTTTGTACGTCTTCTTTAACTACACGCCCTTTACGGCCTGTGCCTTTAACTCGCGCTAGATTTACACCAAACTCACGCGCTAAACGACGCACTACCGGAGATGCATGTGCATAAGATGCGTTCGCTTCAAATTCTTCTTTAACATTAGAAGCCGCTGGCGCTGAGGCAGGTTTAGCGGCAGGTGCTGCTGAAGAAGGCGTTGGTGCTGCTTGCACGGCTGCTGCAACTGGCGCGCTGCCTGCTACTTCAAATACAAATACCAATGAACCCGTTGATACTTTATCGCCAACGTTTACTTTGATCTCTTTCACAGTACCAGCAAATGGTGCAGGTACTTCCATCGCGGCTTTATCGCCTTCTACGTTTAAGATTGATTGGTCTTCGCTCACTGTATCGCCAACAGCCACCATAATATCGGTCACTTCAACTTCATCACCACCAATATCAGGAACGTTCACTTCTTTATCTGCATTGGCAACTGGAGCCACAGGCGCTGCTGCCTCAACAGCAGGAGCTGCAACAGGCGCTGAGCTAGCTGTTTCAAAAACAAATACTAAGCTGCCCGTTGATACTTTATCGCCAACGTTGACTTTGATCTCTTTAACAGTACCCGCAAATGGTGCAGGTACTTCCATAGCGGCTTTATCGCCTTCTACGTTTAAGATTGATTGATCTTCGCTAACCGTATCGCCAATCGCAACCATAATATCGGTCACTTCAACTTCGTCACCACCAATATCTGGAACATGGACTTCTTTTAGCTCAGCGCTAACCGCTGGGGCAGCGATTTCTGCCGCTACAGCAGGAGTCGCTACTTCAGCCGCATGGGCAGCAGGCGCTGCACCTTGGCTTTCAAAGACCATAATTAACGACCCGGTTGCAACCGTATCACCTTCTGAAATTTTTATTTCTTTCACTACGCCTGCATGTGCAGAAGGCACTTCCATAGAAGCCTTATCACCTTCAACGGTAAGCAGTGATTGGTCTTCACTTACCGTATCACCCACACTTACTAGGATCTCGGTTACTTCAACCTCATCCGCGCCAATGTCAGGAACATGAATTTCGATTGTCATGATTAAACCTCTTATGCGTAAAGTGGGTTAGTTTTTGTTGTATCGATATCAAACTTCTTAATCGCTTCAACAACCACTGATGATTCAACTTTGCCTTGCTTAACAAGCTCTGTTAGCGCAGCAACCACAACGTAACCCGCGTTCACTTCAAAGTGACGACGTAAATTCTCACGGCTGTCTGAGCGACCGTAGCCATCAGTACCTAGCACTTTGTAAGAGGTACTTGGCATAAAGGCACGTACTTGCTCAGCGTAGTTTTTCATATAATCTGTTGCAGCAATGGCTGGTGAGTCACCTAGCACTGTGGCGATATATGGCACTTGCGCATCGTTTTGCGGGTTAAGCATGTTCAAACGTTCAACCGCTTGACCATCTCGCGCTAACTCATTGAATGAGGTTACCGAGTAAACATCAGAAGCAACACCGTACTCTTCACTAAGAATAACAGCCGCTTTACGTACTTCGTTTAAGATAGTGCCTGAACCCAGTAACTGAACATGGGCTTTTTCACCCGTGTTAGATTCTAGCTTGTAGATACCCTTACGAATACCTTCTTCAGCACCTTCAGGCATTGCTGGCTGATGATAGTTCTCGTTCATTAGCGTCAAGTAGTAGAACACGTTTTCCTGCTCAGGACCGTACATACGACGAATACCATCTTGCATAATTACCGCAACTTCGTAACCGAATGTTGGGTCATAAGAAATACAGTTAGGAACCGTTGCAGCTTGAATATGACTGTGGCCATCTTCATGCTGTAAACCTTCACCGTTTAGTGTTGTGCGACCCGCTGTCGCGCCTAATAAGAAGCCACGAGCTTGCTGATCGCCCGCCATCCATGCCATATCACCAACACGTTGGAAACCGAACATAGAGTAGTAGATATAGAATGGGATCATCGGTAAATCACTGGTGCTATAAGACGTAGCAGCAGCAACCCATGAAGACATAGCACCGAGCTCATTGATACCTTCTTGCAATACCTGACCTGAAGTTTCTTCTTTATAGTAAGAAACAATATCACGGTCTTGCGGCGTATAGTTTTGGCCATGCGGGTTATAAATACCGATTTGACGGAATAAACCTTCCATACCAAACGTACGTGCTTCATCGGCAATAATTGGCACGATGTTTTTACCAATGCCTTTGTCTTTTAACAACACATTAAGCGCACGAACAAAAGCCATCGTGGTAGAGATATCACGTTTTTGCTCTTGCAGTAATGGCGCAAATGCATCAACTTCAGGTAGCGTCAGTGCTTGAGTAAAGTTAGGTAAACGCTGTGGAGTATAACCATGTAGCGCTTTACGACGAGCATGAAGATACTCATGTTCTTTAGAGCCTTCTTCTACCGTTAAGTACGGTAAATCTTTAAGCTGCTCATCAGTGACCAAGTCTTCTAGCCCTAGACGTGAACGTAAATGCTCAACGTGCGTTAGGTCCATTTTTTTAACTTGGTGTGCAATGTTTTTGCCTTCTGCCGCTTCACCCATGCCATAACCTTTAACGGTTTTAGCTAGGATAACCGTTGGACGGCCTTTTTCGTCTTGTGCAGCTTTAAAAGCTGCAAACAATTTAGATGGCTCGTGTCCACCACGTTTCAGGGCAAAGATTTCGTCATCTGTCATATCAGCAACCAATGCTGCTGTTTCAGGGTAACGACCAAAGAAATGCTCACGTACGTACGCGCCATTCTTTGCTTTATAAGTTTGATAGTCACCGTCGATAGTTTCGTTCATCAACTCAAGCAACTTACCGGTTGTGTCTTTAGCTAGAAGCTTGTCCCAACCTGACCCCCACACAACCTTGATCACATTCCAACCAGCACCTTTAAATAGGCCCTCTAGCTCTTGAATAATTTTACCGTTACCCATTACTGGCCCATCTAGGCGCTGTAGATTACAGTTGATCAAGTAACACAGGTTGTCTAGCTTCTCACGCGCAGCAAACGAGATTGCGCCACGTGATTCTGGCTCATCCATTTCGCCATCACCCAAGAACGCATATACACGCTGTGCTGAGGTATCTTTCATACCACGGCCATCAAGGTACTTTAAGAAGCGCGCTTGATAAATTGATGCAATTGGACCTAAGCCCATAGATACCGTTGGGAACTGCCAGAATTCAGGCATCAACTTAGGATGTGGGTATGAAGAGATACCTTTTCCATCCACTTCTTGACGGAAGTTATCTAGCTGCTCAGCAGTTAAACGACCTTCAAGGAAAGCGCGCGCATAAATACCTGGTGAAATATGGCCTTGGTAATAAACTAAATCACCGCCATCTACTTCATTTGGTGCGCGGAAGAAATGGTTAAAACACATTTCATAAAATGCTGCTGACGACTGGTAAGACGCCATATGTCCGCCAAGCTCAAGATCTTTCTTTGACGCACGTAATACGATCATAATCGCATTCCAACGAACGATAGAGCGAATACGACGTTCAATGTTTACATCGCCCGGGTAAGCTGGCTCTTTATCAGCTGGAATTGTGTTTACATAGTTAGTCGTGATGCCAGTTGGCATATCAACGCCATCAAGACGTGCTTGCTCTAATACTTGCTCTAGCAAGAACTGAGCGCGCTCCACACCTTCTTCTTTTACTACCGACTCAAGCGCTTGCAACCACTCTTTGGTTTCTAACGCGTCTACGTCAAATTTATTGACTTCAGACATATGGAGTGTTCCTTATGTTTAAAATACGAATTTATTTATTCAGTTTTAACAAACCAACTTAATTACTGTTGCTTGGTCCGTCTTAGGCTTCGCTCTATTCGAGAGCGCTCTTTACCTGCTTGTAATAAGGCTTCTTCAATGAACGCCAAGTGTGCATTACTCGCTAACCGCGCTTGCTCTGGATTGCCATTGATCACAGCATCCATTAATACTTTTCGATGCTCAGCTAGCTGCTCACTGACATCTGACTTTTGTACTAGAACCGTTAAGTTCTGTAATACATTTTGTTCCAATAACGTTTGCATTCCGCGCATTAAGTGCAGTAACACCACATTATGTGACGCTTCTGCTACGGTAAAATGAAATGTGTTAATCGCGGCAGCTGTTTGTGCTAAATCACCTTGAACAGAGGCAATACGATCAAAACTATGTTGTACTTTTTCAAAATCAGTGCTGGTACCGCGTAATGCAGCGTAATAAGCAGCAATCCCTTCCAGCGCATGACGAAACTCAAGTAAATCAAATTGAGATTCAGGGTGTTTACTGATCAAATCAAATAAAGGATCAGTAAGCCCTTCTTCTAATTGGTTCTTTACATACGTTCCGCCACCTTGACGCCGTGTAACCAGTCCTTTCGCTTCTAGCTTTTGAATCGCTTCTCGTAATGAAGGGCGAGACACATCAAACTGTTTGGCAAGCTCTCTTTCTGGCGGCAACTTAGCACCCGGCATCAATGATCCTTCTAAGATCATGTTTTCGAGTTGTTCCAAAATAACATCTGATAACTTAGCTGCTTTTATCTTTAAAGACATTAATCAATCGCCGAATTTAGGTGTATTGCCAACCGCTGAAACCATCAGTAAGTTGGAGTATTAAAACCAAAAGGTAAATTGGTCATACCAAATTTGGACAATACGGTATCAAAATCAAGCTGTACTGTCAAAAATCTGCGGATTATTGCCTTAGACAAACACAAACTAGAGTCTAAACTTTATACAAAAATATGCATTTGAGAAGTGATATAAAAAAGGTCTGACCAGTTAGTCATTTTAAAATTAATATGTCAGTCATTCAAACTATTTTGTTTTTCCCTACGTACCTTTTTGTGATAAGCGCTCTTATAAACAATAATTAAGTCAAGATCTGAAGTCACTAGAGGTGTTACATGTCAATGGCCGTCGTCGGTGGGGTTGTATTTTCAGTCTTTTTAATGATTCTACTTTTCGTCAGAGGTGAAAACATTAAACGAGATCTTAAAAGAGCCAACGCTAAATTAGAATCTACCAGTCGCCAAAAAACACATCTTGGTGGTATTGTTATGGAACTGGCAAAAGAAGAGCAGTTAATGCTCAAAGAGCGTATGGCTAAAGTCCAGAAAGATAGCTCCCCAAACGAGCGTTTTGTGGTCTGGACCAGTCTATTAATCGACGCCAGTGATTCCGTGATCAGCGATGAGCATTAGATAATCGCACCGTCAGAAAAGCGTTCGAATACTACATTTCTAATTTTTCAGATGTCCCTTACACTGAATTTAAAGCCGTCATATTGCAAGATCAAAAACGAAAACAGCTATGGGCAGGAGACAATATTCACGCTTATTTAGAACTGTGCAAAAGCTGTATTGCCGTCATTGAATAAAGTGTAAAGCAAAAAAATAAAATAAAATCACCTACCCTCCTTGAAAAAATATCTTCTTGTCCATACATCATATTTAGGACGCCGAAAGGGTCCCAGAACGAAATTAACCATATGTTTATATTGGTGTTTATTGCTTTACAAAAAGAATAAACATCACCATTAATCGCTTTATGAGGATTCAAATATGCGAACAATCGACTTAACACCACTACACCGTTCATTCATTGGTTTTGACCATTTATCATCGTTAATGGATGCAGCACAGCGTAACAGTGAAAAACAACCCAGTTACCCTCCATACAACATAGAAGCATTAGATAACGACCGGTATCAAATTACCATGGCTGTCGCTGGTTTCAGCGATGCTGAACTGTCCATTGAGTCAGAAAACAATACCCTTGTCGTCAAAGGTGAAAAACTCAGCAAAGATGAAAAAACTGAACGTACATTCATTCATCAAGGTATTGCAGAACGTAACTTCGAACGGAAGTTTCAATTAGGTGACCATGTTAGAATACTCAGTGCTGAATTAGACAATGGCCTATTGCTTATCGATTTACAGCGAGAAGTGCCTGAAGCACTTAAACCCAGAAAAATAGCGATTAGTTCTGGTAACTTATTGAAAAGTTAACTCGCTAAGACATTTTCCTTTCATGTTGTTAGTCCGAAATCAGCCATCTCACATGGCTGATTTTACGTATTTATCAAATCTAACAATCGTTACTGTGCAGGTATGCTGAGTATATAAAGCACCTGTAATAATGATCCCTGACAAATAGCCGCATCCGCTTGAGAAACAACTTTGGGTTTTCCATGGACTGCGATACCGGTTCCTGCTTCAGCCATCATTAATAAGTCGTTAGCACCGTCACCTATTGCCACCGTTTGTGCTTTAGGTAAGCCCAATTGCAACCGCAAGTGAGATAATATTGCTGCTTTACTTTGTGCATCAACCACCTGCCCAAGTACTTTACCAGTTAACTTATTATTTGCTATTTCCAACTCATTGGCATAATACTCATCCAACTGAAGGAGTTTTTGTAACGCTTGTGCAAACCACGAAAAGCCACCTGATGCAATGACCAAATGCCAGCCATTGCTTTTTAAGTGATGGCATAGTGCTTGGATCCCCTCCATCAATGGTAAGTCGTCCTTTAATGCTTGAATAAGAGACAGCTCCACCCCTTCAAGCTTAGCCACCCGCTGGTTTAAACTGTCATTAAAGGCCAGTTTGCCAGCCATAGCCTGTACTGTTATATGAGCTACTTCTTCATAAACCCCAGCTAACCGTGCTATCTCGTCAATGCATTCAACTTTTATCGCTGTTGAATCCATATCCATCACCAATAATCCTGGCTGTTGGTTATTGGCTGGATTCATAATACATGCAGCTTGCAGCTGTTGATCTGCGCCGATACGCCTCAAACCAGCTCGAAAATCATGCAGTGTTGCTTCCGTCATTTCAACATCACTGTAAAGCGCCAACGCACTCTCTAATTCCTCATCAGGCTGATAAAGGCAGACAGATTGCACATTAACGTTATGCTGGTGTGCAAAGGTCAATACCGTCACTAAGCTTATTGCGCTTAACTCGTCGCCAAATAGCGTGATAAACAGCCCGTTATGCCGTGAAGGTATTTTTTGACTCTCGATCAATTGGGCATTTTCAACTTGATACCATTTTGCTAAGGTGAGTACTTGTGACAATGGTTTTTCACTAAGGTGAGTAAGGCTGACGGTTGACATGTTTGGCTCCTAAGTAACTTGCAGACCCTTTTTACCATCTAAGGTGTAACCTGTCAGCAAACATCAGGGGCACTATGAAAAATACACAAGCTATTGAATTATTAAAGTCATCGACAGGTAGACGGTTGGTACGTCTATTAATTGCGGCTGCATGTTTTCTCTTGTTAACGCACATTGCATTTACAACAAGCTTTGAATCACATCAACTCTTGCATAAACAAGCCGATAATACCGCTAGGAGCCTTACCGCACAATTGGCACTCAATGCTGCACAACCCCTCAAACGAAACGATTTACCAGCACTGAGACAATTGGCTAACCACCTTGCCAGCGATCCATTTGTCATGGGGGTAAGCATATACAATCAACAAGGTAAGTTGAAAATTAGTAATGATGGTTTCACTCCGCGACAACCCCTCAATGCACTGCCAAGCGCACTGCCAGGAATAAGCAAAATAAAAACCCCCATTGTAGTGCAAGTCATAGATAATGAAAAAACACCGATAGGCTTCGTTAACACCGTCTATCTCACTGAATCAGCAATGAGCCAAAGCCACCAGCACTTTCATGAACTGGGCCGTATGGTACTTTTAATGTTAGTGATCACCGGAGTTTTCACTTGGCAAATTGGCAGAGCGCTAAAACGCTGGGAAGTAAAGCGTCAAATTCGAAAAAGTGTACAGGACGAATCATAAAGCTGCTGCGCTATCTCACTCGGCGTTTCATGACGCAATTGACATAAGTATTTAAACACATCTACCACTCGCTCGGGCAAATTAATTTGCCCTTGATGACCAAACAAAGGCATTGAAGGGGAATCTGTTTCTAATAAGAGGTGCTGCAAAGCAACAGTCGCAAATACTGCTTTGGTTTTATTGGCTCGCTCGTAACTAATAGTCCCACCAACACCTAACTTAAACCCTTTCGCAATATAATAATTGGCTTGTTGCAGTGACCCAGAAAAAGCATGGATCACGCCACCGTATAAAGGCGGCGTTTGCTTAAATGCTTGTGCTATATAATGGTGGCTTTGTCGATGATGAATGATCAATGGCAGCTTGAGTGCATTTGCAAGTTGAATATGCTGTTGAAACAAGCTTTGCTGATACGTTAACTGTTCACAAGTTGCATCAATACCGCATTCCCCAATCGCAACCAAATCTTCCTGATGCTCATGGGCATATTGCGCTAAGGCATCAAAATGGTGCGACTGATGTTGTGTAATAAAATAAGGGTGCAACCCTACGGCAATATGACACCCTGCATGTTCTTGCTTGAAGGTAAGTAATTTCTGGCTTTGCGCTAAAGATACGCCTGGGATCACAAAACCACAAACACCAACAGCATTGGCATTAGTAATATACCGCGCTAAATCTGGGGATAACTCTGGAAAATCTAAGTGGCAGTGACTATCGATAAAGCGCATATTACCCCCTTATTACGCTTAAGGATTCAATCGTTCAATTTTCCACGAGCCAGTGGGTTGTTTAACATACATAAAGCGATCATGTAAACGATGGTCTCCACCTTGCCAAAACTCTATTTTAGTTGGTTTTACACAGTACCCCCCCCAAAAATCTGGCAAGGGAATTTCACCTTTCGAAAATTTCGCTTTCATTGTCTGGAACGTTTCCATCAGCACTTTGCGTGATGATACAGGTCGCGATTGTTGAGAAGCCCAAGCAGCCAATTGGCTTTCTTCAGGACGCGACAAAAAATACTTTGCAACCGCGGCCGTTGAAAGCGGCTTTGTTTCTCCATAGACAATAACTTGACGTTCAATCGCATGCCACGGGAAGTGTAAACTAATCTTATTATTACCTTGTAACTCTTGCGCTTTACGTGAGCCCGTATTGGTAAAAAATACAAAACCTTTTTCATCTAAGTGCTTTAACAGCACAATGCGCTGAGAGGGTTGGCCCGTTTCGTCAACGGTTGCCACCACCATGGCTGTAGGGTCGCTAAATTTGGCCTCAACGGCTTGTTGTAGCCAAATTTCAAATTGCGTTATAGGATCATCCGCCAGCATCTCGCGACGCAGCCCACCTTTACTATATTCACGACGAATATCTTCAAGCTTCATCATCTTTCCTTACAAAAAAACCGCACCAACTACGTTAAAATGCGGCTTTAATTAATCGTTTCAGGGGGTATCCCAATGCCAACAAATGTAAATTACATTTGTTCCATAACTTCAATACCCAATAAATTTAAGCCTGTACGTAAAGTATCTGCCACTAAGTTACATAGTACTAAACGGCTATCTCGTACATCTGCTGCCACATCATCTTTTAAGATTGGACACGCTTCATAGAACGTCATATACAAACTAGCCAACTCATACAAGTAACCACACAATACGTGCGGCGTGGCCTCACTGATCATCAGATCTAATACTTCTTCAAGCTGTAACAACTTAATTGCCAGCGCTTTTTCTTGTGGCTGCTCAATATTAATCGATGCAGTTAATGCGTTGCTATCAATATTGGCTTTACGGAAAATACTCCGAACGCGTGTATAAGCGTATTGTAAGTACGGTGCCGTAGCGCCTTCAAAGCTCAGCATACTATCCCAATTAAAGATGTAGTCACTGGTACGATGCTTTGACAAATCCGCATATTTAACCGCGCCAATACCCACCTTACGGGCAATTTCACCACGCTCAGCATCAGTCAAACCAGACTCTCGGTCAGCCAACTTATCTGTCGCACGGCTAATGGCTTCTTCAAGTAAATTAGCAAGCTTCACCGTGCCACCGGTACGCGTTTTAAATGGTTTGCCATCACTGCCCATCATAGTGCCAAACGGGCTAAATTCATAGCTGGTCTCATCTCTTAAGAATCCAGCTTTACGTGCTGTTAATTCAACTTGGTTAAAGTGTAAACTTTGACGTGCGTCAACAAAAATCAAAATACGGTCTGCACCCAATTTATTTGAACGATAATCACAGGCTGCTAAGTCAGTGGTTGCATATAAGAAGCCCCCCCCAGACTTTTGTACAATAAATACCGATGGCTCTCCATCTTTATTTGCTAACTCGTCTAAAAATACAACTTGTGCACCTTGATCTTCAACCGCAATACTTTTCTCTTTTAGTAATGCAATCACGTTGTTCAGTTCACTGTTATAAGCACTTTCAGCCATGATGTCATCACGAGTTAATGTCACATTCAAACGCTGATACACTTCCTCTGAATGCTTCACTGATGTATCAATAAATAAAGTCCATAATTTCTGACAATGCGTATCACCACTTTGTAACTTTACAACATAATCACGGGCTTTATCAGCAAAGCCCTCTTCGTCATCAAAACGTTTTTTGGCATCACGATAAAATGTTTCTAAGTCAGCCAATGCCACAGACTCTAAATCAACACCTTGATTTAACAAGTCTTCTAAGTGTGCGATGAGCATACCAAACTGAGTACCCCAATCACCCATATGATTTTGACGCACTACCGTGTCACCGCGAAACTCTAAAGCACGCACCACTGAATCACCAATGATGGTTGAGCGTAAATGTCCTACGTGCATCTCTTTCGCCAAATTAGGCGAAGAAAAGTCCACAACCACCTTCTGAGGCTGACTATGCTCAGCCACCGCTAGCTTGTCATCTTGGTTAGCCGCTTCCAAACTCTTTGATAAAAATTGCGATTTCAAATGGATATTAATAAATCCAGGACCCGCTATTTCTGTTTTTTCGGCCAGCTCAGACACATCTAAATTATCAATGATTTTTTGTGCGAGCTCTCGAGGGTTGGTTTTTAGTGCCTTAGCTGCGCCCATTGCGCCATTAATTTGGTAATCACCAAATTGTGGGCGTGTGCTTTGCGTTACGGCTGGGTTCGAGCCCTCAGGAATGCCAGCTGCAACCATTGCTGCGTTCGCTTTTTCAATTAATATCGTTTTAATATTCATTATTCGTCCTATTATGTGCTGCTTAGGAGCTTGCTCAACTACCCAGCACACTATAAATCTATCACGTAACTTACACGGTTAAAGCCATTTCATTTGGCTTAGTGCCTATTAATGTTCGCGTGTATGGTGAAACTCTACTTCGGGATAACGTTCCATAGACAAGTTTAGGTTCACACGACTAGGTGCAACGTAGGTTAAGTTATCACCGCCATCTAGCGCTAAATTCACTTCGCATTTACGTCTAAACTCTGCCAGCTTTTTCTCATCACTACAGTTTACCCAACGAGCCGTTTGAACGTTCACACTTTCATAAATTGCATCGACGTTATATTCTGCTTTCAAACGTGCTACAACCACATCAAACTGCAACACACCAACAGCACCCACAATCAGGTCATTGTTTGCCAATGGTCTAAACACCTGCACAGCGCCTTCTTCTGACAGTTGTACTAAGCCTTTCAGCAATTGTTTTTGCTTCAACGGATCTTTTAGGCGAATGCGTCTGAAGAGTTCTGGCGCAAAATTTGGAATACCACTGAATTTAAGCTTTTCGCCTTGCGTAAAGGTATCGCCAATTTGAATCGTCCCATGGTTATGTAAACCAATAATGTCGCCGGCATAAGCATCTTGCGCACGCTCACGGTCACCTGCCATAAAGGTGACTGCATCAGAAATACTGATCTGCTTACCCAAGCGAACGTGATTCATTTTCATACCTTGGCTATATTTACCCGATACAATACGCATAAACGCGATACGGTCGCGGTGCTTTGGATCCATGTTCGCTTGAATTTTAAATACAAACCCAGAGAAGTTGTCCTCATCCGCTTTGACTTCGCGCTCTTCAGTTTGACGTGGCATAGGCGTTGGCGCCCACTCAGTTAAACCATCTAGCATATGATCCACACCAAAGTTACCTAGTGCAGTGCCAAAAAATACCGGAGTTAATTCCCCTTTCAGAAATAACGCATGATCAAACTCATGTGATGCTCCTATCACCAACTCTAACTCTTCACGCAACTGCTCGACCAGCTCAGAGCCTATTTCGGTATCAAGCTCAGGGTTATCTAACCCCTTAATAATACGTTTTTCTTGAATCGTATGACCTTGGCCTGTTTGATACAAAATCGTTTCGTCACGATGAATGTGATAAACCCCTTTGAACTCTTTACCACAGCCGATTGGCCAGCTTACTGGCGCACATGCAATATTTAACTCGGTCTCAACTTCGTCCAGTACTTCCATCGGATCGCGAATATCACGGTCAAGCTTGTTCATAAAAGTTACAATTGGTGTGTCACGTAAACGAGTTACTTCCATCAGCTTGCGAGTTCTGTCTTCGACCCCCTTTGCCGCATCGATAACCATCAAACACGAGTCTACCGCTGTTAATGTACGATATGTATCTTCAGAAAAATCTTCATGTCCCGGTGTATCGAGTAAGTTTACAAGGGCATTATTGTAAGGGAACTGCATTACAGAGGTTGTAACTGAAATACCACGCTCTTTTTCCATTTCCATCCAATCAGATTTAGCATGCTGGTTTGAACCTCGACCTTTTACAGTACCGGCTTTTTGCAACGCCTTTCCGAATAATAAAACTTTTTCAGTGATGGTGGTTTTACCTGCATCCGGGTGCGAGATAATAGCGAATGTACGTCGCTTTTGGGTTTCAGTAACTAAGTTTGACATGTAAGCTGCTTTTACCTGTGCTTGCCAACACGAAAATGTACTGGCTCAAGTGATAATTTTCTTAATTATACCTGTTTTGTACAGGGCAAAAAAGCAGCCAATAGGAGTTATTCATTAATAAAATGATGCTTGCTAAAAATAGAGCTCTAAAGTCAATTGTAAAAAGTCTTCTTTGTTACGCGCATACACAACATTAGTCGGTTCATCAGAGCTAAATAAGTACCCCTCTACTGCAATTCGTAATACATCGCTGAGCCGCTGTGAAGCCTCAAGCTTAAATACAGACGTTCCGCTATCATCCAAATCCAAACTGATACCAGCCAATACTTCCGTGCCAGCCATATCATTAACCGTCAAGCGCCCGCCCAAAAATATATCATTTTGTCCCATCGGTGCGCTGACGCCATTTCGGCTATCAAATTGATATTCGACTATCGTCCCAAAATCCATTCGAGTATTTAATATTTGCGAATGACTATACTCGACTCCAGCAACATACGCGTGATGTGTTGCGATAGAGTTTCTCTGTATGGCTTCGAGTTTCAACAACCAAC
>NZ_JAGJEF010000048.1:0-39197 GCF_018100875.1 Pseudoalteromonas sp. MMG012 | reverse complement strand
CATATAGGTTTAGAATCCTTTTTACCTTTATACTTCATCTCTCTTTTCAGCTATATTTTTCGCTGAATCAATTACGCGAATTAAATTTTTTTGTCCACATAAAAGCTATTTCAAAAAACGCATTAACCGACTAAACTATTCACAGCACTATTTATTATAAGTTATTCATTTGCATGAGTGTTCAGCCATTTATCAACACCAAAATCTTAATTGTTGAAGAGCAACCTTTGGCGCTTAGCCATATGAAGCGCTCATTAGAGCAGTTAGATTTTCGTAACCTGAAATTTGCTGAACATGCACAAGCCGCGATAGAACACTGCCGAATTGATAAATTTGACCTCGTCATTTGCTCTTTTGATTTAACTAAACGTCAAGATGGTTATCAACTTTACGAAGAATTAAAAAGTAAACGCCTTGTCAGAAATGCCACTTCCTTTATTTTTGTATCCGCCGAAACCAGTGGAGAATTGGTCCACAGTGTTATTGAATTGCAACCGGATGACTTTCTAGTAAAACCATTCACTATCAAAGAACTTCGAAGTAGAATTGAGCGCGTTCTTAAACGTAAACAATCTTTAAAAAAAATCTACACCTTTATTGATGATGGCAATGATTCAAAAGCTGTTAGGTTCATTGATGCAGAACTTGATAAGCGTGGACATACCCACAGCCCTATTTTACTAAAACTCAAAGGGGAAGCATTACTGCGCCTTGGCCGAGTTAAAGATGCAAAACAATTTTATAAATCAGCCTTGAATGTACAGAAATTTACATGGGCAAAAATTGGACTTATCGAAGCACTTATAGCTAATAACGAAGATGCGCTTGCTCAGCGTATGCTTAAAACCATGCTTGAGCGCTCTGAGACACGTTTAATTGCCCTAGACCTACTTGGGCGATTAGAAATTAAGTTAAGCCAGTTTGAAACGGCTCAGGGCTTCTTAAGTGAAGCATCCAAAATTGCTCCCCGTAACATTGATAGACAAAAATCTCTAAGCCGCATTGCTTTGATAAACCACGACTATGAACGCAGCTATCATGCACAAAAAGACATCGCCCAGTACGCTAAGCATTCAATTCATGATAACCCCGAAATATATCTAAACACTGTGAGAGCCGGAATCGACTTCGCCCTAAGCACAGACCAAACTGAGCAGATCAGCCGTATTACCCGGCAAACTCAGCAATATTTGGGTGAACTCAAAAAGCAATTCCCAAACGCTGATAATCAAGCGCAAATAGATGTACTTAATGCTCGTATTCATTATTTAAAAGATGAAAGTAGAAACGCCCGAAAACTCATTGAGCAATTAGAAGATGAGCCATCCATACGCTCAGTTGACGCCTCCTTGGATAAAGCGAAGGCGTACCATGAACTTGGGTTCCACCACAAAGCGCAAGAGCTGTTCGCGCAAATTGTGGCACATTGTGAACGCCACGATAATGTAAGTGATCCTATTACCATGCACTATATTCAGCAGCAGCAAAGTGAACGTCGTGATATCACCATGGGTCCAAAAGAATTAAACAACCATGCGGTCAATCAATTTAATCGTGGCCACCTTGATATGGCTTTAGAAGCATTTTCACAAGCTTTTCGGATTATGCCAAAAAACGCGAGCATTGCCCTTAACCTCCTACAATGTTTGCTTGATAACACGGGTAAGAATGGCCAAACATTCAATTCAACATTAGCAAAAAAGTGCATTTCAACATTGAACAACAGCAGTACATTAGAACCCGAACAAATCACTCGATTGGATAAACTAATAGCCCAACTTAAAGAAATGGGCTTATCAGTGGATTAATCTGACACTTTTACCATTGAAAGCGCATTAACACAGTACCTTAAACCACTAGGCTTTGGCCCATCAGGAAAAACATGCCCTAAATGAGCATCACATACATTGCATACGATCTCAATACGCTGCATGGCATGTGAATCATCGCCAATATACGCAATGGCATTTTCAGTTGCAGGTTGCGTAAATGAAGGCCAACCAGAACCACTATCAAACTTCTCTTGCGCATCAAATAACAGGTTATCACAACATGCACAGCCATATTTACCAGGCTCAAATAAAGTACAACTACCGCCACTAAAGGGCCGTTCCGTGCCCTTGTTTCGCGTAATATAATATACCTCTTCTGGTAATTGAGATTGCCACTGAGCCGCTGTTTTTTCGACTCTGCGCGAAGGCGTTGGGTTACCTTCATTACTGAATCTTAATATATCGCGCCATTTAAGCATGTTTATTACCTCAGTTAATTAATACATCATTAAAATAATTTGGAAATTCATTTGCTAAGCACTCAAGCTGCGGCTGAATTCGAGTCATAAAAAAGTCAGGGCGGATCAGTCATATCATAATGCTGATAATGCTCCTCTGATGGAACAAACAAGCGTAAACCCAATACCAGAGTCTCCACAGCCCGTTCTTAGGAGAGTAAGTCAATCACGTCTGTTTTTTACACAATAAACTACACTAAGTTATTTACGCAGTAACTGGTGCTCAGCTTTTGCACTATAAATTATTGAGTATACTTTGATCAGTACTAACAAAGGCACTATTTAGCCGTCAAATGTAGCCCACACGCCCTCTGAAAATAATTCGTTAGGCGTGTGCAGCGCCAAATACCCCTGCTCCACGTTACACACACCACGTATCGACATAAAAACGGCTTCTGTTGTACATCTGTGATAGGCCCCACCAAGCCATAACATCAACATCAACAGACTCACCATCTACCTTATTACAATCAATATACTCCTTTACACCCATATAATAAGACCACTAGGTTTTTAATTTACTTTCGGGTTCTGGCCAGTCATTGAAAAAACAGACCAAATAACGGCTTTTCACTAAATACAAAATCACCCATAACAGCATCACCATCTGCACCGCTAAATAAAATGAAAATTGATAGTAACTTTGTGATGCTTGCAAAATTAACCATATTAGGTCAGCTGCAGCCGTGATGAGTAAAGGCCAACGCATATATCGCCAGTATTTAGCCAACACTTGCGAACTTGTTGGCCTGCGCAATGAGAAAATGACCGTCGGGACCAAGGCGATTGTACCAATGGCCAAAGAAACAAAAAAGTGTTGTTTAGACTGAAAAAATAGTGACATAAAATCTAAATCAGGCCGCCTAGCTACCGCAGAAAAAATCCACAACAAGTAAGCACGTAGTAATACTAACAGAGTAAGATTAAACCCAATAGGGGTTCTATACACGCCATATTTATCCCAATACTCTGGGCCATATTGCTTCATAACAACACTCCGGCCACCAGCAAGGAGCCCACGACTAATGAGTCATTACTGGTAACGCTTCAGTTTCAATTATTCGTGCTCAGACAGTAATGCAACTAGTGCATCTTCATCAAGCACATCAATGCCTAAATCTTGTGCTTTCGTTAATTTAGACCCCGCCTTTTCACCTGCAACAAGCGCATGAGTATTTTTAGAAACACTGCCTGACACTTTCGCACCGAGTGCTTGTAAGCGTGCTTTGGCATCATTACGATTTAGCTGAGTTAAAGTCCCTGTCAGTACATAGGTCAGCCCTTCAAGCGGTTGACTTAATGATGACTTTTCAGCGATGTCTGGCCAGTTAACACCAACTTCAATAAGCGCACTCACAACGGTTTGATTGTGCGATTCATTAAAAAAGGCATGTAAATGCTGCGCAACAATAACGCCCACATCGCTGACTTCTTGTAAACTATCAATGGTGGCTAATGAGACTTTTTCAAGCGTTAAGTAATGATTGGCAAGGTTTTGTGCCGTTGCCTCACCGACTTCCCTAATACCGAGCGCATAAAGAAACTTGGCCAAAGTCGTTGTTTTGGCGTCCTCTAACGCAGCCACCAAATTTTTCGCTGATTTTGGCCCCATACGTTCTAATGATTCAAAATGCCCTTGCTTTAATATGAACAAATCAGCAGGTGTATGTATCAGCTCTCGGTCAACCAGCTGCTCGACAATTTTATCCCCTAAGCCATCAATATCTAACGCTTTGCGCGATGCAAAATGCTTAATGGCTTGCTTTCGTTGTGCTTGGCATACTAAACCACCGGTACATCGCGTTGTAGCCTCTCCTTCTACTCGCTCAACATGAGAACTACACACTGGGCATGAATCAGGGAATATAATGTCTTTTACATCATTCGGACGCCGCTCTAACACGACTTGCGTCACTTGTGGGATCACATCCCCTGCTCTGCGCACAATGACAGTATCACCAATTTTAACGCCTAATCGTTCAACCTCGTCACGGTTGTGCAAAGTCGCGTTAGACACAGTCACTCCCCCCACAAACACGGGCTCAAGGCGTGCGACGGGTGTAATTGCCCCCGTTCGGCCTACCTGAAATTCCACATCAAGTAGCTGCGTGATTTCTTCCTGTGCTGGAAACTTAAATGCAATCGCCCACCTCGGTGCTCGCGCAACAAAGCCCAATTGCTGTTGATAAGCCTTGTCATTCACTTTAATAACGACCCCATCAATCTCATAGGGTAACTCTGTACGACGCTGCATAATATCTTGATAATATGCCAATGCAGACTGTGCTCCAGAAACCAACTTTGTTTCTGGACACATAGGCAGTCCCCATGCTTTCAACTGTTCAAGCTGCGAAAAATGCGTTTCTGGTAAATCAACCCCTGTGACAACCCCCATAGAGTAAGCGTACATCATCAGAGGTCTTTTAGCTGTGACCTTGGAGTCGAGTTGCCTCAAGCTCCCTGCGGCTGCATTTCTAGGGTTTGCAAACGTTTTCTCATCTTTCGCGGCTGCCGTTTCATTTAAACGTGCAAACCCTGCGCTATCCATAAATACTTCACCACGCACTTCAACTTCTTCAGGAATATTGTCTCCCCGCAAACGCAGTGGAATATTGCGTATCGTTTTAACATTCGCCGTTATATTCTCACCTACTTGCCCATCACCACGTGTAGCGGCTTGTACAAGCGCACCATTTCGATACAAAATAGACACCGCTAACCCATCTAACTTGGGTTCACAACAAAACTCTAACTCTTTACTTTCAAGCAATCGCTCTTTGATGCGACGGTTAAATGCGCTGAACTCTGTTTCATCAAATGCATTATCTAACGATAACATAGGCACCTGATGATTAACTTGTTCAAACTTACCAAGTGCTTCACCGCCTACTTTTTGTGAAGGTGAATCTGGAGTGAGATACTCAGGGTGAGCTTGCTCTAATGCCATTAGTTCACGCATGATACGATCATACTCAGCATCGGGAATAGAAGGGTTGTCTAGCACATAATACTGATAATTATGTTCCTCTAATTGCTGCTTTAATAACTGAATTTGTTTATTAATTGACTCTGACATCTCAACCTCTGAAAAAACAAAAGCCACGAGTGTGCGCGGCTGCAACTCGTGGCTTATAAAAACGGCGATGGCGCCTAAACTTTAACTATGCAGCGTATTCACGTACTTTTTCTACGTAGGCACGCACGGCGTTCACAGACAAGGGCTCTCGATTGCTATCTAACACTGTCGCGCCAAACTCATCTGCTAACTTTTTAGCCGCACCATGCAACATGTTAAAAGCGGCTAAACTATCCCCCTCACATGGCAGCGTCATAAATAAGCTCACACCCGCAGTACCAAACTGTTCCATATTGTCTATATCGAATGTGCCTGGGTTAAACATATTAACTAAACGAAATAGCACTGGCCCATTACCTGATGGCTCTACATGACGATTAAAAAAGCCTTCATCTGAATACTTAAAACCCAAACTCAGTACTGTTGGTAACAAACGAGAACCAGCCATGGTTAGCCCTTCAGGCATCGCTATATGCAATATAATAAAATCACTTGGTTCTTGTGATGAGTGCTCTGCAGCGCCTGTCGTTGGCGTTTCAGTCTCACTGTCTGTTGACACATTTTGAGAGTGCTCATTCGTATCTTCTTCAGAGCTATTTATGACAGTTCCCTCATCAACAGCCGCAAAATTCATTTCACCCATGTCAGGCTCATCATTATTTCGCAAAGAGTCTGTTTGCACAGGTTCAGGCTCTTTTTCTCGTTGCTGTTCTTGTGGCTGTTCCTTTTTACGAACAGACCATAAACCATGGATCAGTAATCCACCAATTACTAACGCGCTGATCACGATTAGCGCCCATCTCAATTCTGTGGCCATTGCTCACCTTTTTATTCTCATGCTTGTGCCATCTGCACTGCTTGTTCTACGTCAACGGCAACCATTCTCGAAACACCTGGTTCCGCCATAGTTACCCCCGTCAGCCTACCAGCCATTTCCATCGCTATTTTATTATGACTGATGTATATAAATTGCACCGAATGTGACATTTCCTCCACTAAACGACAAAAGCGTCCAACATTGGCATCATCTAACGGTGCATCAACTTCATCTAACATACAAAACGGTGCTGGATTCAGTCTAAATATAGAAAATACCAATGATAATGCGGTCAGCGCTTTTTCTCCACCACTTAGCAAATGAATTGTGGAGTTTTTCTTTCCCGGTGGCCTCGCCATGATACTGACGCCACTTTCTAATAAGTCATCACTTGTCAGTTCTAAGTATGCACTACCTCCGCCAAAAACTTTAGGAAATAACTCTTTTAAGTCATCATTTATTTGGTCAAATGTGGTTTTAAATCGTATTTTCGTCTCTTTATCTATTTTGCGGATTGCATTCTCTAATGTCTTCAGTGCCGATGTTAAATCATCCAGTTGATCATCCAAATAAGTTTTTCTCTGCGCAGCTTCATCAAATTCTGTAATGGCGGCTAAATTAACCGCACCGAGTTCATTTAATGAAGAAACCGTCTGGTTTAACATAGTTTGTAAACCCGAAATATGTGCGCCATCAAATAAGTTGGCCTGTACTTTTTGTAAGTCTTGCTCTAATGCCTCAAGGGGCTCTAACGCCGCTTGTGCTTTAATCGCCAACCCTTGTTCCTCTAGCAGGTGCTTTTGCAATAACTCTTTAAGTCGAGACACTTCACTGCTTGCTCCCTTTAAACTCACCTGTTTTTGTTGTAGCTGAGTTTTCGCTGCTTGTAATTGTACAGTCAGTGAATCGATAGCAGTCTGTTGTTTTGTCTGCTCGGCCAATAAGCTGACAATTTGCTCATCGACATCAAGCATAGGCTCCTGAAGTAATTGCTGCTCATCCAATAACCCTTGCGCCCTTTCATGCGCCACATCAAGACTTTTTTGCACATGGTCAACTTTTGATTGTGCCAGTTGCAGGGTACTTCTAGCTTGCTGTTCTTTCAAGGTTTGTGCATGTACATTCGCTAATGCACGATCTTTGTCGCGCAGTGCATGCTGCTGAGATTGTGCTTTTAGCTCGTAATCGGCTTTAGAGGCTGTAATGTGCAGTTGATGCTGTGATAAACGTGCTTGCGATTGTTCATATGCTGTTTGTAGTTTGGCTAATGCAGCTTGTTCAGTACGTAACTGACCTGACAACTCAGCTTGCTTTTTTTCCAGCATGGCATAACTTTCATGCCACTGTTCCACGGCTGATTTGAGCATTTCGTGGCGTGATTGCAATCCTGCAACTTGTTGCGCTAAAGCGTGTATTTCTTCCTTATTAACAACTTCAGCATGAGCGCTTTGTGCCCTTTGGGCTATCAAAGTCTCCACTTCCTCTTCCAGCTTAGTCAGTTGAGACTCCGCTTGCGGTACTTGTTGCTGCAACGCCCTTAACTTTGCATGTTGGCTCAACAAGCTATCTGAATCAGTGTGTTTGAGCGTCGCACGCCAATTTTCTCCATATAAGGTCCCAGCCCTATCGACCCCCAAAATCCAAAACTGAGAGGGATTAAATGACTCCCCTTGCGCTAGCAACTGAATGTGATTTAATAGTGTTGGATACACACCGTCTGCAATAACTTCCGCGACAGACCCACTTATTACACCAGAAGCATCAGGCCACACAGCATCATCTGCAGCAGATGTGGTGACTTTCAAATGATTTAACCCAAGTAATGCCCTTTCCACAGGTATTTCAAACCCAGCTTTCACTCTTAACTCACTCAGTAAAGAAACATAAGGCTCACTGTTTTCTGGATCTAGTACTCCAGTCAGAGCCTCTATACTTGCAACCAAAGCTGTATTCTTTTGTTGGTGACTATCAAACGCCTGTCTAGCCACATTTAAATTACCGGTCAGTGTGTCTGTTACGTTTTGCTGGTCTTGAACTGAGGCTTGCAACCTAGCAATCTGGCGTGTTTTCGCCGCTAATTCATGTTGCACATCGGTGAGCTTTTTACTTGGATCTTCTTGCCCTAAAACTTGTATTTGCACTTCACATTCGCGATACTTTTCTGCTGTATGCTTTTCATGCTGCTGGCATTGTGTATACTGCTGCTCCGCTTTAATATAAGATGATTGCGCACTTGCTACTTCGTCGGCCAACTGCTGTTGGTGCGCTTCAACGCTCTGAAACTCTTGCAATACCTGCTGACAATATACCTCCAACTCTTCTAATTGAGTATGTGATGCAAGCACACTGTTTACACAGTCTTGTAACGCCCCATCTAGCACGACAATATCAGCTTGATTGATTTCTAGCTGCGCACGCTCTTCTATGACACTTTTACGGTGTTTATCTATTTGTGCCTGTAAGCCACGAGATTTGTCTATAAAATGTATTTTTTGTTGTTCTGCTTTAGTCAAACTAGTATGTGTTTTATGCAGGCTCTGACGTTGTTCAGCCGCACTATCTGTAAGCTGCGCAATTTGGGTATCAAGGGTTGCCAAAATATCATTGTGCCCACTATGCGCAACGTTCAAAAAATCGATTTCTGAGCGTACCTTTTCTATATGGTGTAATTTTTGTTGCTGTTTTTCGTGAAAATTTTGCCATTTAAGCACCGCAAGTTGCCCTTTATAAGTGCGTTCTTGCTGTTTAAGTGTACGGTATAATTTTGCATCTTTTGCTTGTATTGCAAGCCTATCTAGCTGTAATTGCAACTCTTTCCGGACATCGAGTAGACGTTCTAAATTTTCTCTGGTACTTTTAATTCGAGTTTGAGTTTCACGCCGGCGCTCTTTATATTTTGATACCCCAGCCGCTTCCTCTAAAAAAGTACGCAACTCTTGTGGTTTACTCTCGATCAGCCGCGAAATCATGCCTTGCTCAATAATGGCATAACTACGAGGCCCAAGGCCAGTACCAAGAAAAATATCCGTGATATCACGTTTTCGACATTTACTGCCATTAAGAAAGTAAAGTGATTGACCGTCTCGCGTTACGAGTCGTTTAATAGACACCTTGCTTCGGTCGGCCAAGGTTCCTGGTAAACGACCTTGTGCGTTATCAAACATGAGCTCAACTGACGCTTGCGATATAGGCTTTCGATTCGTTGAGCCGTTGAAAATTACGTCAGTCATCGCATCACCACGCAAATTCTTCGCCGAACTTTCACCAAGTACCCATCGTACGGCATCAATAACATTCGACTTACCACAGCCATTGGGACCAACAACACAGGTCATTTGATCAACAAATGGAATTTTCGTGGGTTCAACGAAAGACTTAAAGCCCGCAAGTTTAATACTACTTAAGCGCATATACTAATTAGCTACTCATTAATATGAATATGTACAAACAAAAACATAGTTATTGGTGACGTTTGATATTATCTAAAATAATACCTGTCGCCATTGCCACATTAAGAGATTCCGCAACACCGAACGCAGGGATGGTTATAGGTGTATTTATGTACTTACTTACGGGCTCTCGGATACCGTGCGATTCGCTTCCCATCACGAGTACACCCTGAGTGGAAAACGCCGTTTTATGTACATTTTCGCCATTTAAATACGCACCATATATAGCACCCGAGTAAGACGCTAAAAACTCAGTTAAATCACAACGCACCACATTAATGCGAACAAAAGAGCCCATCGTTGCACTGATCACTTTTGGGTTTAGATGATCGGCACAATCTTCACTGACAATAACTTGCTTTAATCCGTACCAATCAGCAACACGAATAATCGTCCCCAGATTGCCAGGATCTGATACACCATCTAAAGCCAAAACCATACCGGAGGTATCTATCTCGCTCCCCTTTGGAAACGGCACCACAGCAATTGCTGCACTATTACTCACTAACGTACTTACTTTTGTTAAACTTTCACTATCCGCTTCTGTTACGTTAACACCCTGCAACTTTAGGTGATAGCAAGACAAAAACTCTGCCGTTGCAAATAGTTGTTCAATTTTTAGGCCTGCATCTAGTAGTTCAAGGACATTCTTTTCTCCTTGAACTAAATATAGTTGATGCTGTTTGCGGTATTTTTTTTGCGCTAAAGCACGCAAGAGTTTGGATTGGTTCTTAGAGATCATAGCCACCTCAGTGTTGAGTGACGAAGATTATACCTGAGGTAAAGAAGATTGCGAATATCTCTTTGTATTGAAAAGGCGAAACAGTGGTTGATCCATTTCCCAAAAAATAAGGCTCATATGAGCCTTATTTTGTACCTTGGGGAGTGATTAATTAAAAGTAACAGTCACTTCTTCAGAACAAATGTCTACAGAGTTAACTGATGTACATACTTTATATACATATTGACTTTGTGTAGCGCGACGAATGAAATCACGATACGCGCCTGTGTTCAAAGTCGTCGCCAGTAGCTCGCCATCACGGTAAACATCAACGGTTGATGTCGCTGCGCCTTGATATGATAATTCGATACGAGCAAAACCCAATCTTGTTTTGTTTGCACGCTTTACTTTTAGCTCTGGTGCAGTATCTGAATCACCGGCAACCACCACATCCATAGATCTTGAATCAGTCAATCCCGTGGCATCTGTTACGGTTAACGTCACTGGATATAAACCCGTTGCGCCATAGACATGTACAGGGTTTTGTTCTGATGATGTATTGCCATCACCGAAATCCCATGCCCAAGTCGAAATGTCATCATTTGCATCTCGGCTACCGTCAAAAAAGCTGACTTGTAACGAATCTACAACAGGTAAGAAATCTGCTTCAGGGGCTCTTGGACCTACTTCACCAAGACCTGTCAGTGTTAATGCCCATTGATTAATTGACCCTGTATCTTCAGCATACGTATCGACCACTTTTAGTGTCCAATCACCTTGTGCAACTTCACCATTAAATGCACTTGATGCAAAGGATTGATTGATATCGTCCGCGCCACCGCCTGCTTTATTATGTAATGTTGCGGTAGTTCCTGCTGGTGAGGTTAGCGTAACAACCAAGTCACCAATATAAGTATGTGATATATCAACTAATGTGTCTGAACCAAATATGGTTACTTCGTCTGACACATTGATGATAGAAGATGCACCTGTAGGATCATTATCTGGAATATCAACTTTCTCATTATTACTATAATCAAACTCAGTTAATCCTTGAGGGTTTACATATAAAGATAATTGACTGTCTTTACGTAAATCACCACTGGTTGCTTCAACAGTAAATGAGTAGCTGCCCCATTGAGTATCCGCTGTTGTTGACGCTGTTAATGTAAATGAGCCGCCAGGCTGCACTGTACTTGTTGATAACACAGCCCCGGCTAAATCACTTGTTACAGCCAAGCTAATATCACCACTCCATCCTGCAACTGACGCAACTTCAAAAGTATAAGAAGCTGTTTCACCCGCAGTAATTTCTTGTGATACTGGCGTTGCTGATAGCCTAAAGCCTGGCGTTGGATCAGCTTCTTCCAACGCGGTTGCGACATTCAAGCGTTTGCCTGACACGGTCTTTCCGTTTAGAGCTGCATTATCATCACCAGAGTTCATAAGTAACTCTTTTAACTCTGCGGTCGTTAAATCAGGGTTAACAGATAACGCTAATGCTGCAGCACCAGCAACATGTGGAGTAGCCATAGAAGTACCAGAGTAACTATCATACCCACCGCCTGGGACTGTTGACACAATCGCTGAGCCAGGTGCACCTAAATCAACACTGGTCAAGCCCCATTGCGAGAAGCTCGACATAGCATCAGTATGTGTTGTGCTGGCAATTGACAATATTGATGCATGCTCATAGCTTGATGGGTAGTGTGGATTAGTATCATTATCAACCGCGCTATTACCTGCTGCTGCTACGAATAAAATGCCCGCTTCTTCTGAACTGGTTAATGCATCTGACATTGCTTGGCTAAAACCACCGCCGCCCCAGCTATTGTTAGAGACTCTGACGTCAACACCAGCATTTCTTAAGCCCACTAAATAATCGATACATTTTATTGCATTCGCTGATGAACCACTGCCTGACGCATCTAAGAATTTACAACCAACTATAGATACCTGTTGATTTACACCAACAACACCTACGCCATCGTTACCAACCGCACCAATCGTACCCGATACATGTGTACCATGACCTTGGTCATCCATAGGGTCACCTACATCTGTTATCGCATTGATCCCATGCATGTCATCAATATAGCCGTTGTTATCATTGTCAATACCGTCTCCAGCTATCTCATTTGGATTGATCCACATATTGGCAGTGAGGTCTGGGTGAGTATGATCAACACCTGTATCAATAACCCCTACCACAACATCACGACTACCCACTGAAATATCCCATGCCTCTACGGCATCAATATCTGCATCAGCTGTACCACCTGTTTGACCTGTATTATGAAGACCCCAAAGCTCAGAAAACTTAGGGTCATCTGGAGTACCTTGAATTGTTAGTCGGTAATTTGGCTCAACATATTGCACTGCTTCATGTTCAGAAAGTGCCTTTATAACCGCTTTTGGATTCTTTTTATCTAGCTTAAATTCAGCTAAGCGACCTTTTAAGACATGCTTGTAGCCGTCGTCTATTTCGTCTTTATTTACATCGGTAATTTTTGCGCTGACTAATTGACGAGCCGCCAATCTTTGCGCTTTGGTTGCACTTTCTTTAAATACAACAATAACAGAGTCATTTGTTGCACTTGAATGTTCAGTATCAGTTACAACGTTGATAGCAGCTTGCGAAAAACACGGTAGTAACGCAAGCGTCAAAGCAGATAGTTTTAATTTCATTGTTAGATCCAGTATTTTCTCATAATACTCAAAATGGTTTTGCTCACCATTTAGATATTATTTAAATTAATTTTAGTGTTCGTCACACTCGTTTTCGGATCTCTCAATATCAATAACATACTCGTTTTCGCGAACACCTGTAAAAAAACAGAGTGCTATCACGTGTAAGGTCAGCACGCCTTACAACAAGCAATAAAATAAGCAACGACTAATAGATAACATTAAAAAAATTGATGCTGCAAGCGTAAATATGAAAAACAGTAAAAACTGATTAGCATATTTAAAAAATACATTTTTTTAACAAAATAGTATGAGTCTACTTCTTAGCTATCATGCCAAAAAAAGCCATCCTTTTTGACTGAAAATTTAAAAACTCAACACAAAAAACACCAATCAATTGATTTAAAACAACAAATAATTCAATAAAATTACCTATATATTATAGGTTACTGCTTTATTACAGTGAGTTCAGGTCATAAGTGAACACACGAAAAATAAAATGTTAACAAAAAACTCAAAGGACAATGCACATCAACAATTACTCTTGCCAATGCAAAAGTGTGTTGCTCTTTGTGTATTGTATTTGTTTTTTGTATCGTTAAAAATCAGTGCCAATAGCCATGACTTACAAGAATCTCCACTATCAATAAGCATACACCCGTCTTTTTTAGCTAGGGCTCAACACACCAGTGCGCTAGTTCAACAAAACGGTACATTTAATAAAGCAACAATATATCAATCTAGTGACGATTTGAACTCCGTGAATGTATTACAGCTTGGGACATACAACCTCGCAAACATTACACAAGTAGGATCAAATAACACCATCAACTTACTACAGCAAGGCAGTAATAACTCTGCTGTAATTATACAAGAAGGTGATGCAAATATCGTCAACCTAACGCAATTAGGCGAACACGCATTCGTTATCCATCAGCAAGGTAACGATATGATAGTGAACGTCAGCGTTACAAAATAATTCAATATAGAACAGGATATTACTATGCTAAAAAAATCACTCATTACATGTGCCATTGCGCTTGCTCTTGGTTATGGTAACGCAGCACTTGCTGCTGATTCAAAAGACACAGGCAATACAATTCACTCAGACTTTATGGCAAATGCACAACAAAATAAAGTGGAGATCAGTCAAACGTCTACTAACCCTTCGATAGGCAATGCCGTTTCTGTAACACAAACAGGCACCGTCAATGGCGCACAAATTACTGTCACTGGTGACGATAACCAGCTGAGCAGTGTACAAGCCGGTGACAATAACTTACAAACGACTACCATCACTGGTAACGATAACCACCTTGCCAATAATCAAAATGGCAGTGATGCTAAAACACAAATCAACATCACTGGTGACGCGAATATGCTTGCGATTACTCAAGACGGCTTAGCGGGCTTGGGTAACATTGGTAGTCAAGTAATCACTAATATCAACGGTACTGACAACAAACTTAGCATTGAACAAGGCGACGGTGGTCATTGGGCATTTGTGAGAGATTTACAAGGTAACGAAAATGAAATTAACGTTACCCAAAATGGTGAATGGGGCGAGGTTCATTTAAATAGCATTCAAGGCGATGATAATGAAATTGATGTCGAGCAAGATGGGTTTTGGAATGTTGCAACGGTTGATAGCCTAGAAGGACACGAAAACGAAATTGAATTTGAACAAGAAGGCGACCGAAATCGTCTAACCGTTGAAGCCATTGTTGGTGACGACAATGACATTAAAGTTGAACAAATTGGCGATAGCAATAAGTTAGAGTTTGCAGCTGTAACAGGAGATGATAACAACCTATCGCTTGAACAAAATGGCGATAATAATACGCTAACAAGTGGCTTATTTGAAGGTAATGATAACGAAGTTGTTGCAAATCAAGTTGGTAATACCAATACGCTAGAATTGGATATACAAGGTAACGACAATGACTTTGATGTTCGACAAAAAGGCGATGATAACAAAGCCTATTTAGGTGTTATTGGTGATAATAATACCTTCTCAACGATGCAAGATGGCAATGAAAACAATAGCCATATCGCAAATTTTAATGGCTCAAATAACACATTCTCGATTGCTCAAACTGGTGGGGATTTAAACCACGCAACAATCCAAACCTCTTACCCTGATACATCATTAGAAACGTCTAACAACACTATTGATGTAACACAAACAGGCAGTGAGAATGATGTGAGCGTTACACTTAGCAGCGTAATTGCAAGTAACGACAACACAGTTACGTTTGTACAAGATGGTGGCCTAAATGCCATAGATTTAATGCTTGAAGGCACAGGTAATAGCATTGACATTGCACAAATTGGAGACATGAACATGGTCTCAGGTATCGATGGCGGGGCATTCTTATTGGCTGGCAATGAGCTGAGCTTAACAATCAACCAAACGGGTACTGGTAACCTTGTCGAAGGTGGTATGTCTCAATTAAATGGCGATGTTTCAATTACGCAAGTTGGCGACTTTAATACAACGACAGTAACACAAAAGTAATAGAGTATGACAAGGCAGTGCGGGTAGCTCCCGTACTGCTTTCATACAACTTAAGAGTCATTATTATGAATGCAGTACTGAAAATTTTCTTTTTCATAATTATTTCTACTTCCAATTCCATTCGTGCACAAGAAGATATTGGTGGTTTTTTATTAGATCAAAGCATTAGCCGATCTGGATACGAGTTTTATTATCAATTAAGTATGTTGTGGCAAGATATCCCCAATACATCAGGTGCAAGTGTTGTTATAAAAGAAACTTTAATTCCTCGTGCTGGGACAGTTTTAAAAGTTGAGCTCAATAACAAAATTGTTTATCAAACATTTATGGGGAGACGACTCAAACCGATTGATGAACAAGTCGAGCAGGCAGCCATTACGCTGGTCAACCTCATCGCATCAAACAACTTCAGTGAATTTAACCAAGACATGGCAAGCAGTGGTCTTTAATATGAAAAAAATACTCATTACTACCCTATTCATCTCTCCACACTTACTGGCAAGTGAATTGGTCTATACACCAATAAACCCGAGCTTTGGCGGCAGCCCTCTCAATGCCAGCATGCTCATGAATAAGGCACAATCTCAGAATAAGCATAAAGCTCATACAACAGAAAAGACGTATGCGGAACGATTACAAGAGTCATTAGAGCGTTCATACATCAATAAAATCGTTCGAGAGCTCACTGACCTCGCATTTGGTGAAAACCCAGCTGATAATGTATTCGGACAAGACTCAACTTTTATAAGTGGTGACTACGAAATTAAGATGATCACCAGCAACTCTGACAGTATCACTGTACAGATCACTAATTTAATTGATGGTGAGGTTGTGACCATCGAAGTACCTAGGTTTAACCCATGATAAAGTACACAATAAAAATAATAATAATGACTATACTATTAGGGTACACTGTAGCCTGTTCAAACATATCGCAAGTGCTTCCCCCAGATATTAAAATAGCCCAAACATTAGAACAAACAGATACGTTCTCCGAATTGCAAACGCTACCAGAACCGATGGGGAGTATCCCTGTATCGGTCTATTCATTTCGAGATAAAACAGGTCAATATAAGCCAATTGCTAATGTAAGCTCATTTTCGACGGCTGTAACACAAGGTGCTTCAGCTATATTAGTACAAGCACTCAATGAAACAGATTGGTTTATACCTGTCGAGCGAGAAGGTTTACAAAATATCCTAACAGAGCGAAAAATAATACGAGCTGCGCAAGACAGCAATACAGGCACAAAGAATAAACTTCCTCCATTGAAAACAGCAAAAATACTGATTGAAGGTGGTATTATTAGTTACGATTCCAACACAAAAACCGGCGGTCTAGGGGCCGAATATTTTGGTATAAGCACTTCTGAATTATACCGAGAAGATGTTATTTCTATCTATATGCGTGCTGTTGACGTAAGAACTGGAGTTGTTCTCACATCAGTTGCAACAACCAAAACGGTGTTGAGCCATGAGGTTAGAGCTGGATTTTTCCGTTTCGTTAGTTATAAGCGCTTAGCCGAAGCTGAAGCCGGCTACACAAATAACGAACCTATGCATATTTGTGTAAAGCAGGCGATTGAAAAAGCGCTGGTAAACTTAATTCAAAGTGGTATTAAAAAAGGAATTTGGTCACCTAAAAAACTCAGTTAGTATGGTAACGAGTTAACGCATCGGGGAAAAACTGTCTGGCCCAATTAAGTAACTCGATGCGATTACGCGATTTTGTCTTCTTAAAAGCACTGTATAAGTGTGTTTTTACCGTATGATCACTAATATGCAATTTGTTGGCTATTTCCTTATTCTGAGCCCCTTCTGCAATCAGCTTAATAATTGTTTTCTCACGCTTAGTTAAGTTATATTGCGTTTCATCAATCTCTGCAGCAGGTGTTATATTTTTTGTTTGTAAATGTTCCGATAACAACTCAGAGAATGTGCTACTAATTATGTTTCGACGAAACCACAACTCACCATCGATAATAGAACGGATACTTTTTAGCTGTACATCAGGCGTATCAGTATCATAAATCACACCTTTAATACCCGCCAGCAATGCGCTCCTTTCAGACACAGCGGTCTCTTTTACATTTACTAATACAATAGAGTTTCGTTTTGCAAGTGCACTTATACTTGCAGGGATATACTCATTCCATTTAACCCCAACCATATCAATAAACACGACATCATGAATATTGTCATCTGAGACTTGCTCGATAGCCATATCAAGATTCAATGAAAAAACACACTCAACTTCCAGCATGAGTAAAATACTTCGTAAATAATATAAATTACTCTGCTCTTTTACCGTTTGCTGTGCCGTAACAATTGTAGCCAAACGCGCAGCTTTTCCCATGTGATTACCTTTTCATTTTCCACAAGCACCCGATGAACTTGTTTCTGTTCCGATAAGAATTAAACTACACAAAAAAAACATATATGTAAATATTATGTTTTATTACAAAATAGTTTATCAAATGCAATAATAAATACCGAAATGAAAATTAAAACCATCTAAAACATATTGATATGGCATAAAAACACCATCAAGAGCACTCAATAAAAAGCAAAAAAAAGCAAAAAAACTTATATTGACAGCAAACATTTCATCGATTTATTTTAACAAAACCATTCACTATTCCGTACAAAAAGGTACATCTACTCTTGTTATCATTCAGTTTCTTTTCTTGATACTGACTTTTGCTAAAAATAAATCATGATTTTTCTAAAGTATTCACTTTATAGGTCGATAGCTTGTTTGAATAATCACTAATTATAAAAGGCATAAATTTAATGGGTATTGAGTTCGCGGTGCTCACACTAAATATGATAGTGCTGGTCATTGCCTATGGATTACTGAACCCAAGCTTTGCTGGTAATTGTTTACGTAAGATATTGATGCAAGATGTAATGGCACTCAGTGTATCGCTGCTTGTAATTGGAACAAGCTTCATGAACACAACTCTTAACTTCACCTTACTCGCATTTAATGTAAACTGGTTTTGGTTCACCTTACTGACGTTTATCATATTACAAGTACCTATGTTCATTTGGTACGCTAAACGATGGCAAGTTATGTTTTCCCGATAGTTACAATCATGAAAAAGGCGCCTAACGGCGCCTTGGCTTTTCTTTAATTTACATTACTTTTGGACAATCTAACCATCTGACACAACTGCACGCCCTATGGTTGGAAATTCTTTATATTTCAGTGTGGTGCCACAAAGAGTCAACAATTTCACTAAAAGTGTTTGCCTGCTTTGCTTGATTTAATGGTCGTTTGATCATTTTTGACAAATTGATTAAGTCAAAATATCCACAAAGCTGACCATTCTCTTCATCGGTTACTAATAAATATTCATGACCTGCACTTTCCATCGTCTTTAAAATATCACCAATTTGTAACTGAGTGACAATATGGCTTGATGTGCTATGTAATTGTGGCAAAGTGATCATGACTTGAGATACTGTAAGCTCGTGACGTTTGAGTCTTAACTTAGTTGCTATTTTTAATATGTGACGACTGGATAAACGCGCTCTTGAAATCATACCTTGTATTAAGCTTTGCTGATCAATAACAAAACTCGTACGTATATGCGTTTTATCTAAAATGAGCGCAGCCTCATTTAAATTAATACTTCCTTCGATCACTTGCGCTGGTATTACGTTGAAGCAATGCATAGCCTGGAATGCAGGACTGTCTAATGACAGCTGAGCATCATTATGTAATAACCAATCAACTTGGTCATATTTAGATAAACTTTGAGTGTTTACTGAAGTATAAACTGACATACTACCGCCTATTAATAATTTAAGCTGACAACAAAAATGAATTATGTTTTTTGCTTAAATTGTAGGCGGTGCTCGTATTATATAAATCGTATGCTTATCAAAACTCTGTGTTACTAAGCACGACTTATCACACTCAGGATATTGAACATGGTTGGGTTGTAAAAATTCTGAAGCAGTGAATTCATCTGGTTCAATCTCGCTCTGATTAGATTCGTCAAAAATAATAAGCTGTTGCTGATAACTTAATTCAGTGGACGCATAGCCAAGCGGTGCGTTTGCTATTAAACATAACAATACACACAACACAGATATAATAAACCACCTAGGAAACTGCACGTTTATAAAGCTCCAAGCTCAAATATAAATGACTTTCAACCTTGTAGAATAGTGTATGGTCATCACCCGTGATAAACAAGTCACTACCATCAATAAATCTCACCTTGATGACGTAGCAGAATATAGAAAAACAAATAAAAACATTAATTTCATAATGTTAAAACATAACCTACAGCCCTAAACTCCGATTTCTGCAACAGTTTGTTACTTAATTAGGCATACTTCATACATTGACTGAGATATACTTGGCGAAAAATATATCTCTTAAACTTTCATTGAGGTGTCAAGTGCAGTTAGCCCAAGGTATGGAATACTTTTTTTCCGGCTTTTCTTTAATTACGCAAAAAGGTCTAAAGCGCTTTGTTTTTATTCCTCTGCTAATTAATATTTTACTCTTTGGTAGTTCATTATTTTTCTTATACGATTGGCTCGTCGACGGGTTTAATTATCTAAACACTCTATTGCCGAATTGGTTAACCTGGCTAGAGTGGCTCATGTGGCCTATTGCAATATTAGTCATATTGTTCAGCTACTCCATGATATTTACTGTTATTACTAATTTTATTGCGGCCCCCTTTAACGGCTTATTGAGTGAAAAGGTTGAATTACATTTGACTGGACAGCCAGTCAATGATGACAACCTAGCGGATACATTTAAAGATGTTCCACGAATGTTTGCGCGCGAGTGGACCAAACTTTGTTACTATATACCACGTGCCCTCGGCTTTTTTATTCTCCTGTGGATTCTGCCTATTTTTGGCCAGATTTTATGGATATTATTTACCTGTTGGATGTACAACGTACAATACAACGATTACCCTTTCGATAATCACAAAATCCATTTTAAACAAATGAAAGCTGACTTAAAAAGTAAACAGGGTCTTTCATACGGGTTTGGTTTTGCCGTTTTTATTTTAACTTCTATTCCATTTATCAACTTAATTGTCATGCCTGTCGCTGTGTGTGGGGCAACACGATTATGGGTTGATAATTATCGAGTTAATTATCGTTAACACCCCCTTGAACTGGCATCGGTATGATGTCAGTTCAATTGTCATCTATCCCTCATCAACTTGTCACTTTAAACCTATAATTTATTTGCATAAATTATCAAAGAGTGACAACAATGCCTATTAGAATGATATTCGCAGTATCTACTATCGTACTCGCGGGCTGTGCCAGCGATAACGATATTATTAGCACTGAGAAAGTGACGGTAAGTACTCCACACACCGAAAATAATAATAAACCCACAGCGGTGATAAATAATGTCCAAGTTGGAGCCCGGCCACAATTTTTAGTAAACCAGCTTTCTAGCGGAGTACTAAAAAGCAAGCTTGATGCATGTAGTAATGGACCATTTTATAAAACCGATTTTTCTATCGGCCACCGTGGTGCACCTTTGCAATTCCCTGAACATACTAAAGAGTCTTACACCGCAGCGGCCAAAATGGGGGCTGGTATTTTAGAGTGTGACGTTACATTTACCAAAGATAAGGCCCTGGTGTGTCGTCACTCTCAATGTGATTTGCATACGACGACCAATATTCTTACTATCCCTGAACTTGCTGAAAAGTGCACTCAACCATTTACACCCGCAGATCCAACCACTCAGAGCCTTGCTTCTGCAATGTGCTGTACGTCAGACATTACTCTGTCTGAGTTCAAACAACTTACAGCTAAAATGGATAGTGCAAATAGCCAAGCAACAACGATCAATGACTACCTCAATGGCACTGCTAATTGGCGTACTGATTTATATGCAACTCAAGGGACCCTATTAACCCACAGAGAAAGTATTGAACTATTTAAGTCTTTAGATGTGAAAATGACACCTGAACTTAAGTCAGCAAGTGTTGCAATGCCATTCGACGGCATGACACAAAAAATGTATGCACAAAAAATGTTAGATGAGTATCATGCTGCAGATGTGCCCGCCAGCCGAGTCTTTCCGCAATCATTCAATTTAGAAGATGTAAAATACTGGCTAGAGCATGAACCTGAATTTGCACAGCAAGCTGTATTTTTAGATGACCGCTATAATAGCGCTGGCTTCAACCCACTTAATGCACAAACCTGGCAACCAAGCATGACACAGCTTGTTGATGAAGGGGTAAAAATCATCGCTCCACCATTATGGGTGCTCGTAACACTGGATAATAATAACCAAATTGTTCCTTCTGATTACGCTATCGCTGCTAAGCAAGCCGGATTAAAAATAATCACATGGACATTAGAGCGTTCGGCGTCGCTTGAACATGGCGGTGGTTGGTACTATCAATCTATCAAAGATGCGATAAACAGCGATGATGATGCGCTGATACTACTTGATGTGCTCGCGCAGCAAGTGGGGGTAATTGGCGTATTCAGTGATTGGCCAGCAACGACAACTTACTACGCAAGTTGTATGGGTATAAAACAAAGCCAGTAAACGTGTGTATGTCAGAACATAACAGTATCGCTGTCGCCGTTATGTTCTGAGTGAGTTCATCACCAAACTTATTTGGATAGCTTCTTTACTTGAATATGAACGGTTATTTCTTCTCTATCATGATACAAGTGCTTTGCTTGTAAACGATAATCAACGCCGTACTCAGTCAGCTCTTCATGAATAAGCGTTAAACATTCATACACAGTGTCAAAACGCTTTTTCATGGGTAATTTAAGGTTAAATATCAACTCTTTTGCATACCCATTGACTATCCAATCTAACATCAAGTTAGCGACTTTAAGCGGTTTTTCTATCATATCGCATACTAACCAAGTCACATTTTTCTTTTCCGGCAAGTATTTGAAACCATCAACTGTGTAATGCTTAACTTGGCCAGACTCCATTAATACATCATTCATTGGTCCATTATCAATTGCGGTAACAAACATGCCTCTACGTACTAATTGGTACGTCCACCCACCAGGACAAGCCCCTAAATCAACCGCCCGCATTCCAGGCTCAACTCGCCCTTCGCTCTCACTTTTGCCAATAAACACATTAAATGCCTCATCTAGCTTTAATGTTGATCGGCTTGGTGCATCACTTGGCATACGCAAACGTGGTATCCCCATAAAAAATGGCGAGTTATTCGAGCTAAACGAATAACCTACATACGCAGTATCATTACTTAAAAACAATACATGTAACACTGGCTTTGTTGGTTTGTGATCACGTGTTAGTTTATTTTGCTTTTCTAAACTCTTGGCCAATGGTGTTGAGAATTTCTTGCAGAATTTGGAAAGTTCTTTACCACTATTTGTGTCTGGAGTTTCAACTCGTAAATCACCACAAAGCGGAAAGTCGCCCACAACGGCTTTAATCTCACTAACACGGTCTTCAACTGGCATATTATTCAGCAACACACCGGCAAACCATTGACGAGCAAAGACTAAACTTTTGAAGTCTACTTTTTTTACAAGTAGCTCTGCTTGTTGGGGGTCAAAACATTCAAAAATAACATAACCTGTATTCGGCTTCGCTTTTACATATCCGGCGACAGCTTGCAATGCGGCATGATGGTTCATTTCTGCAGCGGCATCACTTTCAAACCCACTGCGGCAATAAATAACGACACTTGACATTTGTGCTCTCTTTTAAAATGAATGTTTCGCAATTTTATAAATCAATACAGACCAACCAGCCAGAAAACACAACCCACCTATCGGAGTTATTGGCCCTAGCCATTTCAGGCCTGTTATTGATAGTAAGTATAAACTTCCACTGAATAATACTATACCTACTATAAAGAACCAACCTGCTGCAGACACACTCAGCCCCCACCGAAGCAGCATCGCAACCGCAACCAGTGCCAAACCATGAGTCATTTGATACTCTGCCGCTGTTTTAAAAACGCCAATTGAGTATTCGCTCACATAGTGTTTCAAGCCATGCGCTGCAAATGCACCCAATGCGACTGACAGCAGACAGAAAATACCACCAGCCAGCAAATATAATTTAATCATGGATCACTCCTTTAATAAAATCGGCAGTCTCTTTTGCCGCTTTCAATAAATGTGACTCTTCACTGAATCCACTTTTTTTACGGGGCTTTAAAGAATGATCACCATCTGCAAACCAGCATAATTGAATAGGCTCCACAAGTCCCATCGCTTGTACTTCTTCATGCGTACCGAATGTATCTCTCTCCCCCTGCAAAATTAGAAACGGGCATTCTATTTGCGTAAAATGCTCAGTCCTTAATTTTTCTGGCTTTCCAGGTGGGTGAAATGGGTAACCCATCGCTATTACACCTCGCACAGGTTGTGCTGTTTGTACCGCCAACATGGATGCCATACGCCCGCCCATTGACTTACCACCAAGGAACAAAGGTATACCCGGCGTTATATGCGTCAAAATCTTTTCATAGTAGGCTAGTAGCTTCGGCGCCCTGTCAGGTGGTCGACGCTTTTCCAATTGCTTTGCCAATTGCATATATTCAAAGTTAAATAGCCCAACCTGAATATGATGTGCGCACAAGTGCTTGGCCATCGTTTGCATAAACTCGGAATCGGAGCCCGCACCTGCTCCGTGTGCAAAAACAAACTGCGCTATTGCTGGTTGCTGCGATTTAAACCACTCAATCATCGTTATATTTGTTCCTGCTCAACCATACTCAACATCCAGTCTTTAAATGATACAATTTTCCCAAGCTCCGCTTGGGATTCTCTGAGCACTAAATAGTACGCATTCTTACTTTCAAGACTATGGCTAAAAGGAATAATTAGCCGCCCAGCATCTAAATCAGGCTTAGCCAGCACACTGTTGCCCAGCGCCACACCTTGTCCATGTATGGCTGCTTGCAATACCATAGATGAATGACTAAATATCGGGCCTTGATTTACTTGAACATTCCGGACACCCGCCGTTTTCATCCACGCCTTCCAAGCCCGTCGAGTCATATCGTGCAATAACGTATGATGCTCTAAATCACTCGCTTGATCTAAAGGTTTTGGGCCACTTAACAACAACGGACTACACAAAGGCACTAAATATTCAGTATGCAACTTATGAGTTTGCACACCACTCCAATGACCTCGGCCATAGTATATTGCGACATCTACATCATCAGTTAATGAGTTTTCATCATGATCTTGGGCCTTAATCCGTACATCTATTTCAGGGTGCAATTCATTAAATTGGCTTAATCTAGGTACTAACCATTGAATAGCGAAACTTGGTGTTAAACTCACTGTAATCGAGCCTTTAGCCCCTCGCGCAAGCAGTTTTTCTGTTGAATCTATAAGCTGAGAAAATATTTCCTTAATATCCAGAAAATAGCCTTGACCTTCTTCTGTTAATAACAAGGAGCGGTTTTTTCTTAAAAATAACTTTAAACCCAAGTGCTCTTCTAATATTTTAATTTGATGGCTTACAGCGGCCTGCGTAACAAATAACTCTTCTGCTGCTTTAGTGAAACTCAAGTGTCTTGCCGCAGCTTCAAAGGCCTTAAGAGCATTTAGTGGGGGAAGTCGTCTCGACATGAATGCGATGCCTTCGTTAAAAAGCAGCTCATAGAGCTGCCATGATTATTATTATAAATCAGCTGCGCTTGTGTCTAAAGCAGGGAAGCTTTTCACCAACTCATCAACTGCTTTCATCTGCTTCAAATACCCTTCAAGTTTTGCTAATGGTAATGCACATGGTCCATCACACTTTGCCTCATTTGGGTTTGGGTGTGCTTCAATAAACAATCCAGCTAAACCCAAAGCCATGCCACTGCGAGCAAGCTCTGCGGCTTGAGTTCTGCGACCATCAGCTGAATCTTCACGCCCACCTGGGCGTTGTAATGCATGAGTTGCATCAAAAATAACAGGCGCCATATGCTTCATGTCATCCATACCTAGCATATCGACAACTAAGTTATTGTAACCAAAGCTACTGCCACGCTCACACAAAATAACTTTATCGTTGCCTGCTTCATTTAGCTTGGTAATGATATGACGCATTTCACGGGGTGCTAAGAATTGCGGCTTTTTCACATTAATAACCGCGTCAGTTTTAGCCATAGCCACAACCAAATCAGTTTGACGTGCTAAAAACGCTGGTAATTGGATGATATCGACAACTTCTGCCACAGGTGCAGCCTGATGAGGTTCATGAACGTCTGTGATTAAAGGTACATTGAAAGTTCGCTTAACTTCTTCAAATATTTTAAGCCCTTCGTCCATTCCAGGCCCTCGATATGAGTTAATTGAAGAACGATTCGCTTTATCAAAAGACGCCTTAAACACATAAGGAATATTTAATTTCGTTGTCACTTCAGCATAGTGTTCTGCGATGGTCATCGCTAAGTCGCGAGACTCTAGCACATTCATACCACCAAACAATACAAACGGTTTATCATTCGCCACTTCAACATTGGCGACCTTAATTAATTGCGTATTCATACTCTTTCCAACTTAACTGCCTATTATGCGTAATAATTGCCCGCACAACCAAGCCATATAGGTACCTAGAGCATAGCCAAGTACCGCTAATAAAACTCCAACTGGTGCCAAGGCTGGATGAAAAGCCGACGCAACAACTGGCGCAGATGCTGCCCCACCTATATTCGCTTTACTTCCCACCGCCACATAAAAAATAGGTGCTTTAATAATCTTAGCGACAAGAAACAATAAACCGATGTGTACAGCCATCCAGATCAAACCAATCACGACATATTTTGGCGCTTCAACAATTTTAGTAATGTCCATATGTAAACCGATGGTCGCAACCAAGATGTACAAAAAGCTGGAGCCAATTTTAGATGCCCCCACAGCTTCATAATTGCGTGCCTTCGTAAACGATAATGCTAAGCCTACTGTGGTCACTAAAACAATAACCCAAAACAATTTACTATGTAGAGAAAACTTTTTAAGTTCTGGGTAGTGCTCCACAAAAAATGGGACCAATAAATCGGCTGCAAAATGCGCCAATCCAGTGGCTCCAAACGCAAATGCAATAAGTAGCATCAAATCTTTTAATTCAGGCTTTCGTGCATGCTCTTGCTCAAACTTTTGAACTTTATCGATAAGCCTATCAATTGATGAAGTATCCGCACCTGAACGCGCATCAATTTCTTTATGTCGCCCAGCAATATAAAGTAATGCCGCCATCCACAAATTTGCTACCACAATGTCAACCGTGACCATGATAGTAAATATCTCTCCACCAGCCCCATAAATTTCTTTCATGGCGACCATATTCGCACCACCACCGATCCAGCTCCCTGCAAGCGCAGCCATTCCTCTCCATACAGCTTCAGGACCAGCCCCTCCCAATAAATCAGGCATCGCAGCGGACGTAATTAATAGTGCAATAGGCCCACCGATTACTACGCCAACCGTGCCGGTCAAAAACATAATAACGGCTTTTTTTCCAAGTTCGGATACCGCTTTAAGATCGATACTGAGGGTGAGTAAAACAAGACAGGCGGGTAATAGAAAGTACTTAGCAACACTATAAACATCATTATTGTTGCCATCAACGATACCAAACGTATTTAGTAATGAGGGTAAAAAATAGCACATCAATAAAGCGGGAACATACTTATAAAATTTGGCCCACATACCCGCTTTTAGGTTTGATGTGTAGAAAACGAATCCTAATATTATTGAGATCAAACCCAAAATAACGGCATTATTTGTGACTAAAGCGCTGCTTTCCTGCATTGTACCCTCTCACGTTTTTATTTTTATTTAATGCAATACATGACTATGATCTGCGAGTTCAGATATTTGATGTTCAATAATATCAATTGTTGGATCATCTGGACATTCATCAACAAAATACTGTAAGTCTTCTTTGGCCATCTTAGGGCAGTTAATTTGGTTCAGTAAGTATCCTCGATCTCTTCGTTCGTAAGGATCATCCCCAAGCATGCCCATGAGTAGCTCTACACAACTTAATGCGTGACCAAACTTATCCGCTGCAATAAACGCCCATTTTTGCTGCGCTAAATACAGTTTAAAAGCTTCATCACCAGTGACTATTTCCAGTGGTTCGTCCTGCTTTTCCTGCTCATTTTCAGGTACTATATACCAAGTTTGTTGACCACTACAGGGTTCAACAATATACCCTTCATCATAGCTAAAGCCGACGTGAACCATTACCTCACCTTGTTCCATCGCTAAATTTGCAGCTAATCCAGCGCGCTCTAAAAGGTGGCAAAGCACAATAGACAAAGCTGTTGGTGAACCACTACGCATTTTTAATACATAACACACACTATTCAGCTGATGCTCTGGTGCATTTTGTTCACTGCCACAAAAAAGCCACTGTGTATAAAAAGCATCGAGTATTGCACTCAAGCGTTGATGTAAGTCAGGCACTTTATGACTGATTTGATCAACCTGCAACTCTAATTCGGCTAATTGGCAATAGCTATGTTCCAGTACAGCTTGCGCATCCCAATGCGATTCAGCACCAATACAGCGTAATAGTGTTTGTTGCGATATATAATCTTGTGCTCTTTCGCGCTCTTCAAACCAAGTATCAGTCATAACTACCGAGTGTTCTCATTATTTTTTTTAATCGAACGGCTAGTTTACCACTTTTTAGAAAAGACCCAAGCATGGAAATTACCTCCAGTACAGTACACGTCATAGTAAGGGGTTGATTGTTGTTATTTGTTGAAATATCAGAGTATGCATAAACAATATACGATCATTTATGCATCAAAGGGTTACAATATAAAGCTTGATTTTGAACCGGCTAAATAGCCAACAGCAAGTAATGCGCAAACCGCGATGAATAAAGTACTCACTTGAACTCGTTTAGTTTTAGCCTTTGCACTTACAATACCCACAGCTATATATACCACAACTAAAATAATTTTTTCCATTAACCAAGGCTGGTTGACCGGATTTAAACTAGCAAATACAGCTAATACGACCGCGGATACGAGCAATAATGTATCTATACTATGGCTCGCAATAAAAACGCCTTTATGTGCGGCGAGTTTACCTGTTCTCAATCGTGAAAACGCGCGCGTAAAAAACAATAAAATACTTAAAACAGCAAACATAACGTGTGTATGCTTTAGGGCAATATATTCCATAATTTCTCGTTGTTATATGTGTTTAATCAGGGAAACGTACTAAAATCGCTTCTAGATCTTCGATGATTTCATTAAATGCATCAACCAATTTCGGGTCAAAATGTAGCCCTTTTTGTTTATTTATTTCTTCAACAACCTGCTCTGCCTGCCAGGGCGCTTTATAACAACGCTTATGTCGTAATGCATCATAAACGTCTGCGAGTGCAACAATACGACCAAATACGTGTATGTCATCCCCTTTTTTTCCTAAAGGATATCCAGTGCCATCCCATTTTTCATGATGATCTCTGGCAATAATTGCGCCTGTATTTACTATCTCACGACGAGAATCTTTTAAGATCTGAAAACCTTTATCCGTATGGGTTTGCATAACCTTCCATTCATCATCACCCAGTTTGGCTGGTTTATTTAAGATTGCATCCGGTATACCCACTTTACCAACGTCATGTAAAGGAGAGGCCATTCTCACCAACTCCGCTTCTCGGCTACTTAATCCATACGCTTGTGCTAACGCATAACAAATATACGCCACACGCTTGACATGATTACCCGTTTCTGTAGAGCGCAATTCTAGAGCTTCACTTAGTCGATAAACAAGTTCTTGTTGTGTATCTTCTATTTCAGCCTGCAACTGCACATTCTCATAAGCCAACTGTACATTTTGCGTAAAGATTTTGATTAAGTGTTTTTGTGTATCTGTTAAAAACTCAGGGATCCCAGAGATAAATAACATAGAGCTATGGTTATACTCACTTGAGCAATAAGCAAAGAGATAATTATCTTTATAAATAATACCTTTTTGCTGCAATGCCTCATTACACGCCACTAACTGCTCTGGTTTAAGTACTTCAGAAATTGGCTTACCTTCAGACTCTTCAAATTCCCCTCGACCGGTAAAAACAATCAATTGATCATTCTTTTGATAAGGTTCGTTACTTGCAACCAATGATGTGGCATAAATAGCCTCGTCAACGGTTCCCAACAAAGATGTAAGCTGTTGCATTACTCCTTTGATGAAATGCTCTATTGAATGTGTTGCAAAAATATCCCTCGACGCACAAATAATTTTTTCTAACCCTTGCCGAGATTGATCTATTGCTAAAATATCGCGGTATGAACGTAAGCTCGACATCACCACTGTAAATAGTTTTTGCGCGGTTAGTTCAGTTTTTGATTTATAATCATTGATATCATAATTTACAATAACTTGCCGTTCAGGTGCCTGCCCTGGTTGGCCTGTTCTTAATATAATTCGAATGTGATTATTTTTTGCTGTTTCGCGAATATACTTCGCCACCTGCAACCCTGCATCATCAGTTTCCATGACAACGTCGAGTAAAACAATGGCTGCATCTGGATGATCAATTATCACTTTGCGCGCTTCTTCACCAGAATACGCGCTGAGAAATTCTAATCGCTTTTTCTGAAATTCAAAGTCACTCAATGCCAATTTAGTAACTGCATGTACTTCAGGTTCATCATCAACAATTATGACTTTCCAAGTGCCACTGGCTTCTTGTTCAACCACTTCATTTGGCTCATCTGAAAACAAAAAATCATCCATTGCTTGCATCCTTTAAACGCACTGCTGTTATAGGGGTAAAGTCTTACTTAGGCCAAGTCGCTAAAGTAACACGATCACAGCCTGACATATCTTTTATAGTAAGTATATTGGTATACGCCATTTGTGCAAAATACTGCTGCAATTTAATAGCTTGCTGGTAACCATGTTCAATTAATAAAACGCCACCTGGCTTTAAATGATCGCGGCCTTTATCAATGATATTTTTTATATCAGACATTCCTTCATCTAACGCAACCAGTGCGGATAAAGGCTCAAAACGTACATCACCTTGCGTTAGATGTATATCATCTGCTTCTATGTAAGGTGGGTTACTAACAATTAAATCGAAATGCTGTCCAGCGACAGACTGATACCAATCGCTTTGCATAATAGTAACATTTTTAATTGCTAATTTGCGTTTATTGCTTTGCGCTAATGCAACAGCATCATTAGAAAAATCAACCGCGGTGATCTGCCAAGCTGGCATCTCCGAAGCCAACGCTAGCGCTATTGCGCCCGTACCAGTACCTAAATCAAGAACTTGTGCATCTTCAGTGAATGTGAGGCTTAATACATACTCCACTAAAGTTTCGGTATCTGGCCGAGGGATCAAAGTACTGCTGTTCACGTTTAATGGTAAGCTCCAAAACTCCCTCTCACCAATAATATGTGCAACTGGTTCCCCTTTTACTCGTCGCGCCACAGATTTTTTAAACTCATTGTATTGCACATCTACCAATTGTGCGTCAGGCCATGCAAATAAATAACTTCGTGGTTTTGCAAGTATATGGAGTAGCAATACTTCGGCATCGAGCTTAGCGGTATCTGATAAATCAGCAAATTCCGAGGTGGCCCAAGCTATCGCTTGGGCTACGGTATAGCAACTCACAGTTATTCATCACCCATTGCTGCAAGCAGATCAGCTTGATGTTCTAGCAATAGAGGATCAACGATGGCACCTAATTCTCCGGCTACTATTTCATTCAAACGATACAGTGTCAGGTTAATTCGATGATCGGTAATACGGCCCTGAGGATAATTATACGTTCTTATTCGCTCAGAACGGTCTCCGCTTCCAACTAAATTACGGCGCTCTGACGCTTCAGCTGCTTGACGTTTTTCATCTTCAGCTTGTTGTAAACGCGCTCCTAAGACTGACATAGCTTTAGCACGGTTTTTATGCTGAGAACGCTCATCTTGACATTCAACAACAACACCGGTTGGAAGGTGGGTGATCCGTATTGCAGAATCAGTTTTATTAACATGCTGACCACCAGCACCAGAGGCACGGAATGTGTCCACTTTTAGGTCGGCACTATTTATTTGAATCGCTTCCGCTTCTGGCACCTCGGCCATAACTGCAACAGTACATGCAGATGTATGAACGCGACCTTGAGATTCAGTTTCTGGAACGCGCTGTACACGATGCGCCCCTGATTCAAACTTTAATTTACCATAAACGCCATCGCCACTAATATTGGCAATCACTTCACGGTACCCGCCGTGTTCACCTTCATTAACGCTGATTATTTCTATTTTCCACTTTTGCGTTTCAGCATAACGACTGTACATACGGAATAGATCTCCCGCAAAAATAGCCGCTTCATCGCCCCCTGTACCAGCACGTACTTCCAAAAATACATTGTTATTATCTTTAGGATCTTTTGGCAACATTAACACTTGTAGATCATCTTCAAGCTGAATAATAGATGCTTTCGCCTCTTTATACTCTTCTTGCGCCATTTCTCGCATATCTGGATCCGAATCTTTTAACATTTCTTCAGCTGTTGACACATCTTCCTGTGCTTGCTGATACGAACCAAATGTTTTAACAACACCTTCTAACTCAGAATATTCTTTTGACAATGCTCGAAAACGATTTTGATCACTAATAATACTGGGATCACTCAACATCGCTTGTACTTCTTCATAGCGCTCAGTTAAGGTCTCTAGCTTACGATATACAGACTCTTTCATTAACTTATTATTCCTGCTCAATTCCTAATGTTTGTTTCAGTTGTGCCAACTGCTCTATATCACCCAGCTTAGCCGCCTCTTGAATTGCGCGTGTTGGCGCATGCGTTAAGCGATTGGTAAGCTTATTGGCCAATTCCAGCAAGACTTTTTCTGATGACTTACCTGATTGTAACTGATTGAGTGCTTTATCAACCAGTTCATTTTTTACCTCTTGCGCATTTTTGCGATATTCACGAATTACATCAACTGACTGCAAAGAACGCTGCCATTGAATAAATTCCCGCGTTTTATCTTCTATTATTTTTTGTGCTTGACGTGCAGCTTGCTCTCTACTTGCCATGTTTTCACTGACAATGGTTTGCAAGTCATCCACTGAATACAAATATGCGGCATCCAATTCCCCAACCTGACTCTCGATATCTCTTGGCACAGCAATATCAATGAGTAGCATGGGTTTGTGACGTCGTTGCTTTAAAGCTTGCTCCACAACCCCCTTACCTATAATAGGTAAAGTACTCGCTGTTGAGCTAATAACGATATCTGACTTATGCAGCTCTTCTGGCAACTGGGCCAACGAAATCACATTTCCTTCAATGTCTTCAGCCAACCCCTGCGCGCGTTCAATGGTTCTATTTGCCACCGTTATTGACTTGGGATGATGTTGGTACAAATGTTTTGCAACCAATTCAATAGTCTCACCCGCACCAATCAAAAGCACTCGCGTTTTATCTAGTTTGCCGTATATATGTTTCGCCAAATTCACCGCGGCATAAGCAACGGATACTGCACTGGCCCCTATTTCAGTCTCTGTTCTTACTTGTTTAGCGACTGAAAAGGTTTTTTGAAAAAGCCGTTCGAAAGTTGGGCGAATACCATTATGATGCTTAGCAGTATTATAAGCTTGTTTAATTTGCCCCAAGATCTGTGGTTCACCTAACACCAAAGAATCCAGTCCACAAGCAACTCGCATTAAATGATTAATGGCATCATTATTATGGTGAATATAAATATTATCACTCAGTTGAGCTTCATTAATATTATGAAAGGATGCCAACCAGCTGAGAAGCGCTTGGGAATTTTCACTCTCAAGGCTACAATAGAGCTCGGTGCGATTACAGGTCGAGACAATGACAGACTCTTTAAATTGCGCACTTTGCGCAAGTTGCGTTAGTGCATCTGATAGTTGCTCAGGCGAAAACGCGACTTTTTCGCGTAATTCAACCGATGCGGTTTTGTGATTTATACCAAGTGCGATGATGGTCATAGATGCCAGTATTGCCCGAGCCCTGCTTCAAAGCGGGCAATTTTACCAAAATTCAATCGAATATGGAAAGTAAGGAACTTCATTTGACACAATTTCATTTGATTTTGCTCATGTTTTTTTTATTTATCAGCGGATGTGCGCAAAAAATATCACCAATTAACACAGAAAATACTCAGCATTCAAACCTATTTGAGGAACATTCAGTATGGCAAGTTCAAGGAAAGCTAGCTTTTATTAGTCCAAAAGAACGCCAATCCGCCAATTTTAACTGGCAATTCGACAACGCTAAACAGCATCTCATTCTCACCAGCTTTATTGGTACTCGCTTGCTTGAACTCATAGAGCATCAAAACCATAGTGAACTCATTTACGATGGAAAAGCATACCTAGACGACAATAGCAGCGCTTTAATAAAACGCCTAAGCGGTTTTACATTACCAATGAGCCAAGCCCCTCTTTGGCTCACGGCCACCGTTGAGAGTGATGCAAATGAATACGATACTCAACAACGACTAGTATCGACCACTTGGGTCGATCCACAAGGTCAAGTGTGGCACGCAAAATATCAAAAATATAGTTTACATCGTCAAATGTGGCTGCCTTCTCGGATGATATTGACACATAAAAATCTCAGTATAAAAATTCAGTTAAACACATGGCAATTTTAATATGACACCCGTTTCAATTATCGCTCCAGCAAAACTTAATCTCTTTTTACACATCAACCATCAGCGTGCTGATGGTTATCACGAGCTGGAAACCTTATTTACATTTTTAGACTTTGGTGATGAATTAACTTTCACATTAATAAATGAAAAAGAGATCATACTTTGTGGTGATATCAGCGACATTCCACAACAGGATAATTTAATTTATAAAGCGGCTTTAGCGTTACAACCTTACAAAAACACCCCTTTGGGAATTAATATTAAATTAATTAAAAAATTACCTATGGGTGGTGGTGTAGGTGGTGGCTCTTCCGATGCAGCAACCACTTTATTAACTTTAAACCACCTCTGGCAATGCGACTTAAGCATTGCTAAATTGGCAAAAATAGGTCTCGATTTAGGCGCTGATGTGCCGGTATTCATTCATGGTAAAACCGCGATAGCACAAGGGATTGGTGAAGAATTAACAAGCATAAACTTACCAAAAAAATGGTATTGTGTCGTTTTCCCAAATGTACATATTAGTACCGCTGAAATATTTACTCATCCTGAATTACCGCGCAATACTCCTAAGCTATCTGAGGATTGGAAACTGGCCGATACAAGCAACGATTGTGAAGCTTTAGTCAAAAAGCTCAATTGTGAGGTTGAAAAGACCCTGCTCTGGTTGCTAAAATACGGCCCGTCCAGAATGACGGGAACAGGGGCGTGCTGCTTTGTTGAACTTGATTCACAAATAGCCGCACAGCGTGTGCTCAATTCATTACCGTCATGCTGGCATGGGTTTGTAGCCCCGAACACCACGATTTCTCCTGCTCATACGCAGTTAGAAAACTGGTTAAAATAGTAGAAGTATATTGTTTAAGTTAGCCTGTTTTGACTCTGTCATTGCATGTTAGTCCAAAAATTCAGTGCCTGAGGAACCCTACCGTGCCTGACATGAAGCTCTTCGCTGGTAACGCAACACCTGAGTTAGCTCAAAAAGTTGCAAAACGTTTATTCATTGAATTAGGTGATGCTGTAGTTGGTCGTTTTAGCGACGGCGAAATCAGTGTTCAAATCAATGAAAACGTACGCGGATCGGATGTTTTCATTATCCAGTCAACTTGTGCCCCTACTAACGATAACCTTATGGAACTTATCGTTATGGTCGATGCTTTGCGTCGTGCCTCTGCAGGTCGTATTACAGCTGTAATCCCTTACTTTGGGTATGCCCGTCAAGACCGTCGTGTACGTTCAGCCCGTGTACCAATTACTGCTAAGGTCGTTGCAGACTTCCTATCAAGTGTTGGTGTAGACCGTGTATTAACGGCTGATCTTCACGCAGAACAAATCCAAGGATTCTTTGACGTACCTGTCGATAACGTTTTCGGTAGCCCTGTTTTACTCGATGACATGAAAGAACGTGAGTTCGATGATGTTGTAGTTGTATCACCTGATATCGGTGGTGTTGTTCGTGCTCGAGCAATCGCCAAGTTATTAAACGACACTGACCTTGCAATCATTGATAAACGTCGTCCACAAGCGAACGTATCACAAGTTATGCACATTATTGGTGACGTTGCTGGCCGTGATTGTATTATCGTCGACGACATGATTGATACTGGCGGTACTTTATGTAAAGCCGCAGAAGCATTAAAAGAGCACGGCGCCAAGCGTGTATTTGCTTATGCGACACACCCGGTATTATCTGGTGCGGCAGCTGAAAATTTACGTAACTCAGTCATCGATGAAGTTATCGTGACAGATTCAATTCCTCTGTCTGAAGAATTACGTAGTCTAGATAACATTAAAGTACTTACTCTCGCAGATATGTTGGCTGAAACTATTCGCCGTATCAGCAACGAAGAGTCTATCTCTGCAATGTTCCAACACTGATATTTATTATGTGTGACACATTCTAAGAGAATAAAAAGCACCCAAAGGGTGCTTTTTTTGTATCTATAGTTTTATTTACGCGATGCCAATGGTATAGTAGCGCGCCTTTTTTAGGTTGTGAGGTACTTGGTCGCGAGTACCTTAAAATATTAATCAAATTATTTTTGGAGACATCATGTCTAACGAATTATACACATTGAATGCCGAAGTACGTGCTGACCTAGGTACGGGTGCGAGCCGCCGCCTACGTCACGCAGACAAAGTTCCAGCGATCCTTTACGGTGCAGATAAAGAAGCGCTAGCGCTTACTCTTGAGCACAACAAAGTGATCAAAGCACAAGAAGATGAAGGTTTCTACAGCCACATCCTTACGCTAAACATCGCTGGTGAGTCTGTTGAAGCAATTCTTAAAGACATTCAACGTCACCCATTTAAGCCTAAAGTAATGCACATGGATTTCCAACGTGTAGATGCTTCTCACAAAATCCACACTAAAGTACCTGTACACTTCCTAAACGAAGATGCGGCAACTAAAGGTGGAAACACAGTAGCACACCAAGTAACTGAAATTGAAATCACATGTCTTCCAGCTGCACTACCTGAGTTCATCGAAATCGATGTAGCTGCACTAGAAGTTGGTGTTACTCTTCACCTTTCAGACGTTACTCTTCCAGCTGGCGTTACTTCAGTTGAGCTTGCTAAAGGTGCAGGTCACGACCAAGCGGTTGTTACTCTAAACGCACCTAAAGGCGCTGCTTCTGAAGAAGAAGCTGAAGAAGCTGCAGAATAATTTTAAGGTGTCAGCACCTTGAATAATATTCAAATGCTTGTGGGTCTGGCTAATCCAGGCCCCGAATATCAAAACACACGTCACAATGCTGGTGCATGGTTCATAGAAGAGCTAGCCAGACGCTATAATTGCCAACTAAAACCTGATGCCAAATACCACGGTCTAACAGGTAAAGTACTCATCAATAACCAAGAATTTAAACTACTAATCCCGACTACTTTCATGAACTTAAGTGGTAAATCAGTGAGCAGCTTAGCGAATTTCTTTAAAATTCCTGTTGAGAATATTCTCGTTGCACATGATGAAATGGATTTAGACCCTGGTGTTGCTAAATTAAAAAAAGGCGGCGGACATGGGGGGCATAATGGTTTAAAAGACATTATCGCCAAAATGGCGAACAATAAAGACTTTATGCGACTTCGTATCGGTATTGGTCACCCTGGACACCGAGATAAAGTGACTGGCTGGGTATTAGGAAAAGCCCCTCAAGTAGACCAAGACGTTATTGATGCAGCGGTTGATGAAGCTGTACGTTGTATGGAAATATTAGCGAAAGATGGTGTGCTAAAAGCACAAAACAGACTACATTCATTTAAGCCGTAAATAGCGCATCGTTATTACGGTTTTTTGAATAACATAAAGGTTCAAAACTATGGGTTTTAAATGTGGCATTGTCGGTTTACCTAATGTAGGTAAATCCACCTTATTTAATGCATTAACCAAAGCCGGCATTGAAGCCGCTAACTTTCCATTTTGTACAATCGAGCCAAACACTGGTGTAGTACCAGTGCCTGACGCTCGTTTAGACCAACTTGCTGAAATTGTTAATCCACAGCGTATTATCCCAACTTCAATGGAGTTTGTAGATATTGCTGGGTTGGTTAAAGGCGCATCAAAAGGTGAAGGCTTAGGTAACCAATTCTTAGCTAATATTCGTGAAACAGATGCAATAGGACACGTTGTCCGCTGTTTTGAAGATGAAAATATCGTTCATGTCTCAGGTACTATCGATCCAGCAGATGATATTGACGTTATCAATACCGAGCTAGTACTTGCTGATATGGATGCCGCAGATCGCGCAGCCCAGCGTAATGCAAAAAAAGCCAAAGGTGGCGATAAAGACGCAAAATATCAAAATGATGTTTTGGTCAAAGTAAAAGCACACCTTGATGAAGGTTTAACGTTGCGCTCATTAGAGCTAACCAAAGAAGAAAAAGATGCAATAAAAAGCATTAACTTCCTAACGATTAAACCAACCATGTATATTGCCAATGTGACTGAAGATGGTTTTGAAAATAACCCATTCTTAGACAAAGTACGTGAAATAGCAGCAGCAGAAGACGCAGTCGTTATTCCAGTATGTGCGGCAATTGAGTCTGAGCTTTCTGAACTAGAAGAAGATGACAAACGTGAATTTATGGAAGATCTTGGTCTAGAAGAACCAGGACTTAACCTTGTGATCCGCGGTGGTTATGAACTTCTTAAGTTGCAAACTTACTTTACTGCTGGCGTAAAAGAAGTTCGTGCTTGGACCATTCCTGTTGGGGCAACAGCACCACAAGCCGCTGGTAAAATTCATACTGACTTTGAGCGAGGCTTTATCCGTGCTCAAACCATCGCATTTAATGATTACATTGAGTTTCGCGGTGAAAGTGGCTCTAAAGATGCAGGTAAAATGCGTCAAGAAGGTAAAGATTACATCGTTAAAGATGGCGATGTCTTAAACTTCTTATTCAATGTTTAATTAAGCATTGAATCTGACTATAAAGGGCCAACTAGGGCCCTTTTTGCTTTTTAATCGTATTACTGCAAAAAATATCTTCTGCGATAACACACCTTACCAACTAGGTTAAATTAATCGTCAGGTAGCACTATCAACCAACACCTCAGTAACCCGACAAAACTTCATCATGGCGTTATTTTTTCAATAGGCATTATGTTTTCACGTAGATAACACCTAGTTTAGAGCGCTTGAGTGACCAATAACACAATACAACTGCAGAGCGCATAAAGAAACTCGAAAGAAAAGCGTGTAAAGGCAAGCAACGCTCACACTAAGCTGATCAGCAGCTTGATTGCTTTGTTCACATTATTTTACCAATACACGGATATTGATGACTTCCCTTGTAAAACAGTCATCACAGTATTTTTCGCCAAATATAGATATACACACGCTATTTGTATAAAATCTCTCCTGTGACTTGTGTTTATTGGGCTAATTCGTTTATTTAATCTGCAAACAAACCTCTGACAGCGATTTTTTGCAAAAAAGGTGTTGACGACTTTAGGCCATATCAGCATAATACGCCCCGCACCAGCAACGGTGAGATATAAAAAAGAC
>NZ_JAGJEF010000047.1:0-39198 GCF_018100875.1 Pseudoalteromonas sp. MMG012 | reverse complement strand
CCTAATGCGTTAGATAATTGACCTATTCTCATATCTTTCTCCTTACTGTGATACAGTATAAACCTTAGAGTAAACCCCAAGGTCAAGCATAGCAAAGGTCGTTTATGAAAATTGTGCTATTAGATGCGAAAACACTCGCAAATAACTCTCTGTTACCGCTAACGTTGCTCGGTGAATTAGTGACTTACCAGAACACGACACACGAACAAATAATTACCCGCTGCATTGACGCAGATGTGATAGTCAGTAATAAGGTTGTAATCAACAGTAAGGTACTCGCCTCACTGCCTAAATTAAAGTTAATTTGCGTTGCCGCCACTGGCACTAACAACATAGATTTACGTGCAGCCAAAAAACAAGGCATCGCGGTGTGTAATGTTGCTGGGTATTCAACTTCGGCGGTTGTCCAACACACCTTTACACTGCTGGGCAATTTAATGGGTAATATGCATCGATATATTGCTGATTGTAAAAATGGACAATGGCAAAGCAGCGATATATTTTGTCGTTTAGACTATCCAATAAAAGAAATCGCAGCCAAGAACTTCACTATTATTGGCTATGGTACACTGGGCAAAGCCATTGCAAACGTGGCTCAGGCTTTTGGTGCACACGTGATCATAGCTGAACGACCCAATGCACGTTCAATCCGAGCGGGCAGAGTGGCATTCAAAGATGCCATTAAATCTGCTGATATCATTTCGATTCACTGTCCTCTCAATGATGAAACGAAAGATCTATTTAACGCATCCGTGTTGGCACAACTAAAACCTTCCGCCGTACTTATTAATACAGCTCGCGGTGGCATAGTAAATGAACTCGCATTAGTCAGTGCTTTAAATGAACAGCAACTTGCTGGTGCTGCGCTAGATGTACTATCCATTGAGCCCGCCCAAAAGAATAACCCGCTATTTGAATATTCAGGTCATAACCTACTACTAACGCCACATAATGCGTGGGCTGCTGAAGAGTCTATTGATAGATTGATCCATTCTCTTGCTAACAATATCAAGTGCTTTTTAAATGGTGAACATATCAACCGTGTAGTATAAAACACTAATAAATCATCAAATTAACCATTTTTTGATTTCTATATAAATCCCTTTTAATAAAGAAAACTCTAAATTTTTGATTTTTAATGTGAAAATAACTGGCAAATTATTTGCAATTAAAAAAACACTATCTATCCAGGAACAAATAAAAATGAAGAAATTACTTATAGCCGCACTACTAACAACACCTTTCTTAAGTGGCTGTATTGTCGCAGTCTCAGATGGCGAAGCTGAACACAGCTGGGCTTCTGACCATCGCGGTTCTGGTTGGCAAAAACATCAGAAGTCTAATAGAGATAAAATTACCGGATTAAAGAACGGCGTTGCATATCAAACGGTTCTGCAAGAATTCGATACTCCTGAATTTTCTGATTTAGTCAATAAAGGTGATAACGTGTATCAAGTCTTGTATTTCGCCACAAACAGCAAACATTCAGACGGTAAAATTACCAAAGATGAATGCACGCCATTGGTATTTAAAAATGGCAAACTGGTTGGATACGGCGCAAGTGCGGTGTCTGAATACCTTTAACTAGGCGGCAAATAAAGCCTTGAATACGATTAATCAATAGGTGAGGATTTACCTATTGATTAATACTATACGTTCTTGATGTTGATGTGCCTGTTGTAAGGCGCTATCCGCTAACTTAAATACTTGCTGTTCATTGTCATTAAAGTTTGTGGTGATATGTACAATGCCGATACTTATACTTAAGTGAGCACAAATGGGCGACGTGCTATGGGTTATTAACAGGCTATCAACTGCATCATGCATCTGAGATGCAACTTTTTCAGCGCTGTCACTGGTACTTTCTGTAAGTATGGCCGCAAACCGAACGCCATCATAGCGCGCCACAAACCCTAGGTGCTCAATAGTCACATGCTCAAGTGCGCGTGCTACTTTAACCAAACACTCATCACCAGCAGAATAACCATAAAATTCATTAAACTCTTTGAAATAATCAATATCAATTAACAATAAGCTCAGCGTTTTTTCATATTCCGCACACATCTGGCAGTTTCTAGCCAATGTTTCATCCAATAAACGTCTATTCGGAATCTCTGTCAAACCATCAATCGATGCTAACTTTTCAAGTAAATCATTCTTCTGCTTAATCGCTAGGTGGTTTTTCACTCTTGCTTTAACGATAAGTGGGCTGAATGGTTTAGTAATATAATCCATTGCTCCCATTTGTAAGCCTTTTGCTTCATCATTATAGCTATTACTTGCAGAAATAATAATGACTGGAATTGCGTAAGTATGTTGCTGTGTTTTTAGTTTTTCTAATAAATCATAGCCAGACATCCCTGGCATCCGAATATCTGAAATAATGAGATCTATCTCATGACTAGATAGAAACGCCAGCGCCTGCTCTGCACTTTCACATTGTGATATTTGATAATCTTCAGATAACGTGTTGTCTAGAACCACGCGGTTAAGCGGATCATCATCAACAATCAAAATACGAGCAATCTTTGGCATTTAATCCCCTAGACTTCCTATCGTTAAAAATAACTCAACTTGCTGTAATCTCATTTTTAGATCTGTAACAAGCACCTCATCTGGTGTTTTATTCGAGGTTTTTATATGTAATTCTAGTACCTTAGCTGCCTCGGCTAATCGGCAAAACCCCAACCCTGCAGCTGCGCCTTTGATACTATGAGCTAATAATGAAACCTCTTTATGACTTTCACAATTATCTAACTGATGTAAATACTCTGTACTTAGCTTAGCAAACTTTTCTAACATTGTGATTAAAAACGGTTCTTTACCCATTACTTGCTCAAGCGCAAATACGCGATCAAAAAACCGAGTTTCTGCGGTAACATAAAGAGCTAATGTCTCACTTAATAACCCTTTTTCAACGGGTTTAATTAAGTAATCATTCATGCCAACACTCAGCGCTTTATTGACTTCACCAACATTATCATTGGCGGTTAATGCAATAATGGCAACAGGTTGCTCTGGCAACGCTTTGCGCAATAGCTCTGTTGCTTGGTAGCCATCTAATTCTGGCATTTGTACATCCATTAGAATCACATCTGGCTGTAACTTGGATACTATTTCAACAATATTTTGCGCGCCATTCAATCGTACGATATTTACACACACCTGTTGTAACAAATTGCTTGTGATATCTAAATTTAGTTCATTATCATCAACAATTAAACATAAGCTACCCGTTACATTGACATCTTGACATCTTGATTGTGGCTTTTGCTTCAACTGCTGTTCAATATCTTTTGATATTCTCTGAGCATAGCCAACATGAGGAAACTGCTTAATCTTATTGCTGATCACTTTAAGATTCTCTATCGGTGTGCTTTCTGGTACATAGACACTAACAAGCTTATCGAGCCAACCCTGCTCACAATGCACACCTAGCATATCAAGTTGCACCGCGCTCTCGCAGACTAGATATGAAGCTGGTTGATCATTTAGATGTTGTAACACACTCATTTTATCCTGCTCTATACATACATTAAGATCAGAACAAACGAACCTCATACTATTACCCGTAAACCAAAGAACGTCGGTCTTTCTAGAAAGTAATGGCACCACTTCCAATGGTAATGAGAAGTAAAATTCACTGCCTTGTCCATATTGACTGTTCAGCTGAATTTCTCCACCTAGTAATGCAACTTCTTGCTTTACTATGGCAAGGCCAAGCCCGATCCCGTCATGTTTACGAGACAAGGATTCATCAACTTGGGTAAACGCATCGAACAGCCGCTCTTGATCCACCTCTTTAATCCCTTGCCCGGTATCTATAACACTGAATTTAGTACGTTGCTCGCCGCTATTTTGCTGCTCTTGAATAATGGCCAATACAACTTTCCCTCTTTGGGTATACTTTATGGCATTGTTCAATAAGTTAATTAAGATTTGTTTTATTTTTTGCATATCACCTTTGAACGTGGGCGGCACTGAGTGTTTCAACTCAATAGTGAGTTGTAGACCCTTTTGAGCGCATAAGGGCGCCATCAATTTATAGCAATCATCAACGAGTGTTACTATCTCAAACTCATGAACTCTTACGCTCTCTTGGTGCCTTTCCACTTTAGCAAATGCTAAAATACTGTTCAGCATATCGAGTAATTGCTGAGCCGCGTAACTCACTTGACCCATTTGTGCATTTTGGGTTTCATTTAAGCCTTGCTCTTTGACTATATCAACCAGTCCAAGTACGACGTTAATTGGCGTACGAATTTCATGACTAATATTCGCAATAAAGCGGCTTTTTGCTAAAGTAGCTCGCTCCGCATCGAGTTTAGCCCTTGTTAACTGAGTAATGTTTTGTAGATGAATAACAAAGTATTTTGGCTGACGCTGCTTATCCCACACCAAAGAAATACTTAATTGCAGCCACATGTAAGGCCCTGACTGAGGCATCGTAAGTTCAGCCGCCTTTTTATTTTGCTCTAGTAATACTGCAAATGTTTCAGTTAACGCCTTGTAGCTTTGCTCATCAAATAATCTGGATAACAAGGATCCCATTTTCGGTTGATGCTCTGTTAAATACCGTTTTGCTGCTTTATTTAAGCTCAATACTTTTCCATCAATCGAGGCTAAGATCACACCATTTGGTGCATACTCCATTGCCGCTTTAAAGTTCTCTTCTGAGGTCTGCAATGATTTGAGCACTTGCTGTTGTTCGGTGACGTCCCGAGCTACTCCAAAGCTACCTATTAATCTATGTTGTTCATTGTAAAATGGCGCCACAGTAAACATGTAGCTCTTATCTTGCAAAAGCAATGTTTCTGTCAGCGAGTGCCGTTGCTCTCGCATACATTGCTCTAGCATGGTCAATTCTGCAAATCTATCTGTGACCTCGTGCAACTCTTTGCCAACCAGTTCACTTTTATTAACTTTAAGAAATGCTTCAAAAGCTGCGTTACACCCAATAAATGACCCATCGATATTTTTAAAGTAAATTAAATCTGGAATGTTATCTAACATGGTATTCAGTAAAGCTGCTTGACGCTCTTTTATATCAAGCGAGCGCGCAAGCTGTTTCTTCTGCGTTTGCACTTGCTCATCTAAAACATCATTATGCTGCTTTAATTGCTCGAGTAATTCTTGCTTTTGCGTCACTACCCGTTTAATTTTTGCAAACCAAGGCTGCCAGTCCTCAGGAATTATATAATCGAACGTTGTTTTTGGTGCCTGCTCTTGCAGCGTAAGGTACCGTACAAAATGACTTACCGGACGAATAAATATCCGATTACTCAGCCACGTAACTGCCAGGAATGTAGCCCCTATAAAGCTGGCTAAAAAAAGTAACTCTAGTGCTATCTCATATAGAATTGGCGTTCTAAAATCTTGCTCTGTTTGCTTAAACGCTAAATCAATTGGCCTTGTTGATTTCTCACTATAAAGGTGAATTCCACCTAACCACGGTGCAACCCGTTCGTGCTGTTGCTGTGATTCAGTTAAAAACTCATGGTGGGTCAGTAAGTTTTGCTGGTGTTTATTTAATAATGTAGCAACCGTTTTAGGTAGACCGACTTGATTCAACCACGCCAACACTTTTTGCGTATTATAAACCAGTAAAACATGCTCATTTGACGTACTTGAACGACGCTGTCCTATCGCAAAATAGGTTCTACCGTTAATTTCTACTACACCAGTACTACTATACATTTGCTCAGAAAAATCAGGTGACAACTTCCCCTCTAGTAATGCCGTCAATAAATGACTTTCATTGTGATAACGGCGCTTTACAAATGCAAAACCATTATCTTTGACGTAAGCGAGTGCATCTACCGGTAAGATTAACGCTAACGCTGTATTAAAAGCAGGCCCTAGTGCCATAACCTGTTGCCATTGTCGATAAGCTTGAGGGTTATTTAAAAAGCGCCCCTGCCCTATCACCTCACCTGCACCATGCGGCAATTTTCGATAATAGTAATCTGCCCGTTGATCAATTGTCGCCATGATAAATGGATCAAAATGATAACTGAGCGGCTGCTCAAGGCTAATAAAGACACTTTGAAATACAGTTTCAGCCGCAGACATAGCTTGATCTAACTGCCCATTTAAACGCTGAAAATGCACAACCTTGTCATTATAACTTCGCTCAAGTTTTATATGGTACAAGTGCAGGCATAAAATTGCGGCCACAAGCATCGCGATACTTAAAGTCACAGCAATCGCTTGATGATATTTTTTTAAAGGTAAGAACGCTTGATCAAAGTCCATAAAGGATAGCTAAATGATTCCCTATGCCCAACACAATAACGAGCAAGGTAATGATAAGCAAGGCTCAATAGTGAAACACCTTGCTTTTGGTGAAATGAAAGGCCACCGCCGTTCCGTGGCCTAAGACTGCAAGAGCTATAGATTTTCCTCAGCGAAAGACGCCAATCTGCTACGTACAACCCCATTTAAATTAATCGTTGCGCTGCCTTCAAAGTGTTTGAAACGCTCAACAATATAGGTCAAGCCAGATGTGAGAGGTGTTAAATAATTACTGTCTATTTGGGCTAAGTTACCCGTGCATATTAATTTGGTCCCTTCTCCACAACGCGTAATAATCGTTTTTAACTGCGATGCGGTTAAGTTCTGGCTTTCATCTAAAATCACTACGGCGTTTTGAATACTGCGACCACGCATAAAATTGACCGATTTAAACTGAATATTGGCTTTCTCCATTATATAATTACGACTTGAAATAGGACTTTCATCATTTTTATGAAGCACTTCAAGTGTGTCCGTGATCGCAGCAAGCCATGGGGCCATTTTCTCTTCTTCGGTACCTGGTAAAAACCCGATACTCTCTGCGATTTCAGGCGTATTTCTCGTAACGATAACCTTATCATACACCCCTTTTTCAATGATCATTTCCAGCGCACTGGCAAGTGCTAACAGAGTTTTCCCACACCCGGCTGGGCCTGTTAATATTACCAATTCAATGTTTGGATCAAGCAATGCATCCATTGCCATACCTTGATACACATTTTTTGGTTGCACGCCCCAAGCACTTTGATGCATTAACCGCTCTACCCCCAAGTCCTTAAAGGTAATGTTCGTCTCATCGTAATGGGTGATCCGTGCCGCAAAGTGCTCACTGTCATCGACTAAATATTCATTACAAAAAACATCTGGCAACAAACTTTTAGGCACATGGTGCAACGTATATCGGCCTTGCTGCTCTGATGTGCAAGCTCCTACACTTTGCCAAAAGTCGCCCGTGAATTTTTTATACCCTAAACTCAATAACTTAATGTCATCAATTAATTGATCCGTTCGGTAGTCTTCTACAAACTGCAGCCCAGCACCCTTGGCCTTGAGACGCATATTAATATCTTTGGTGACTAAAACCACCTTAGTATGTGCATGTTGTTTTTGTAATCTGACGGCGCAATTTATAATAATGTGGTCATTCTCATTACCTGGCAGGCCTGAAATGCTATCTGGGAATAAATGATCATTAACAATAATCAATTTTCCACGCGACAAAGGCCCAGACTCATTACTCGATTGTACGCTTGGTAAACGTACACCATCTAACATTTCCTCTGGGGATGCATCTTTGAGTACACCATCTAAACTACGAATTGCAATTCTAGCGTCACGACTCACGTCGCGCTTTCTGTCTTTGATATGATCTAGCTCTTCAAGTACTGTCATTGGTATGACAACGTCATGTTCTTGAAAAGATAGATAAGCGAGGGGTTCATGAAGCAGCACGTTGGTGTCAAGTACGTACATTTTTTTGTCGAGTTCTTGATCTTTTCCCATAGCGTCATCCTATCGTTTGCAAATATTCATGCTATACCCAATACTCTTGATGAAATATCAAACGTACTGGCTATAACCCAAGTTTAGTCTATTTGTCATAAAAGTCCGTTTTATGACAAACCGAAAGTGAATTTATGTTCTTAATACAAATAGATCTCAATAATTTAGAAGAACTGTAAAAAGAATAGAGATAGGCACATTCGCAATGAATAAACAAGATTGAACAAGCTTAAATGAACGGGTAACATAGCCGCCTTTTTTCGGGTTAAACGAGACGAACATGAATTTTTCCTTAGGTCAGCGCTGGATAAGTGACACTGAGTCAGATTTAGGCTTAGGTACCATCGTGGCATTAGAAGGCCGCCAAGTGACAATATTATTCCCCGCCAGTGGAGAAAACCGCGTTTACTCAATGCAAGAAGCGCCTGTAACGCGTGTGGTATTCAATCCAGGTGATATTATTCGCAGTGCCGATGAGTGGGAGCTACAAGTCGAAACAATTGAACCTGTTGGTGAATTATTGTGTTACCACGGTATTCGTCTTGATACCGAAGAAAAAACGACTTTAAAAGAAACGTTTCTTGATCACTTTATTAAATTTAATAAACCACAAGACCGTTTATTTGCAGGCCAGGTCGACCGATTTGACCGCTACACGTTACGATACCAAACGTGGCAACATCAGTTTGCACGCCAACAGTCACATTTAAAAGGCGTTGTAGGCCAACGAGCCAGCTTGATCCCACACCAACTTTACATTGCAGATGAAGTGGGCAAACGCTTTGCTCCCCGCGTATTACTCTCTGACGAAGTTGGTTTAGGTAAAACCATCGAAGCTGGTATGATTTTACATCAGCAACTCCTGACCGGGCGTGCAAATCGCGTCTTAATTGTTGTGCCTGAAAATTTACAACACCAATGGTTAGTAGAAATGCTTCGTCGCTTTAATTTACGCTTCTCAATTTTTGATGAGGAGCGATGCGATGAAGCTTTTGCTGATTCTCCAAACGTATTCGAAACCGAGCAGCTCGTACTGGTGAGTCTGGAGTTCATTGCAAAAAAACGTCGCTGGTTTGAACAAGCAACCTTAGCCGATTGGGACTTACTCGTCATTGATGAAGCACACCATTTAACAATCGAGAATAATAAGCCCAGTACTGAATATGCTCGTATGGCTGAACTTGCCCAAGATATCCCAGGCCTGATCCTACTCACGGCAACGCCTGACCAATTAGGTCACCGAAGCCACTTTGCTCGATTACAGTTGTTAGACCCTGATAGATTCTACGATTACGACGCATTCGTTGCGGAAGAAAGCCAATACAAAGAAGTGGCAGAGGCGGCCAATCAACTGTTACAAGATGGGGCGCTAGACGACCAAGCAGAAGCAACCCTTGTTAACTTGCTACAAGAAACCGATATCAGTACCCTATTGGTCAACGCACAATCTGGTGATGAGCAAGCGAAGCAAGAAGTTCTATCAATGTTGTTAGATCGTCACGGCACAGGGCGAATTTTATTCCGTAACAGTCGCAGCGGTATTGATGGATATCCGGGTCGAAAGTTACACAGTTACCCTGTTGAAATTCCGAAGCAATACAAAACAGCGATGTCGGTCCTTGGGAATATGGGTGGTATCCAAAGTGCTGAAAAATCCGCATTAAGGGCTTTGTTCCCAGAAAAGATTTTTCAGGAGTTCGAAGGTGAAGGGAGTGGCTGGACCGCATTTGACCCGCGCGTCGACTGGTTAATTGACACTCTAAAGTCACTTAAACATGAAAAAGTTTTGTTGATCTGTGCTGAAGCACAAACTGCAATCAGTCTTGAACAAACCCTACGTGAACGAGAAGCCATTAAAGCTGCGGTGTTCCATGAGGGCATGTCTATTGTTGAACGTGACCGTGCTGCGGCGTTTTTCGCTGATGAGTACGACTCAGCGCAAATATTGCTGTGCTCTGAAATTGGCTCTGAAGGTCGTAACTTCCAGTTTTCACATCATTTGGTATTGTTTGATTTACCCCTCAACCCTGACTTACTCGAACAACGTATTGGACGATTAGATCGTATTGGCCAAAAATACGATGTGAATATCCACGTACCTTACTTTGAAAATACAGCACAAGAAGTCTTACTCCGCTGGTATAATGAAGGGTTAGATGCGTTTGAAACTACCAGTACGACAGGGCAAATGCTCTATAAAGAGTTTAGCGAAGACTTACTTGAATTTATTGGTGGGCATAACTGTGATGAAGAGGAGCTTGATCCACTTCTTGAACAAGCCGCCAAACAAAACCAAGTATTACGTGCTCAAATGGAGCAAGGTCGTGACCGACTGCTTGAACTTCACTCCAGCGGTCAGGGCCGCGCTGACTCTTTGGTTGCTGAAATTGAGAAACTGGATAATGGCGTGATCTTACCAGGGTACATGATCAACGTATTCGACACCTTTGGTGTAAACCAAGAAGATAAAGGTGAAAATACCATCATTCTTAAGCCGACTGAACATATGCTCAACCCCTCTTTCCCATGTTTAAAAGAAGATGGTATTACCGTCACATTTGATCGAGATACTTCTTTGTCGCAAGAGGATGCACACTTTATCAGCTGGGATCACCCAATGGTACAGGGTGCCATGGATATGATCTGTGATGATGACTTTGGTTGTGCATCTGTCGCCTTGCTGAAAAATAAGAAATTACCAGCTGGGACTTTTTTCGTTGAGCTTATCTATATTGCCGAAGCATCAGCACCTAAAGTGCTACAGGTTGGTCGCTTTTTACCGCCAACACCAGTGCGTGTATTACTCGATAAAGCAGGTAACAACCTGGCTGAAAATGTTGCGTTCGATGCTTTTAATAGTCAATTATCTGCTGTTGGTCGTCAAACAGCAAGTAAACTGGCTAATGCATTGCAAAGTGCCATTCACCCACTCATTACGCAAGCGACTGAATTAGCAAATGTTCAGTTAGATACCCTGAGGGGAGATGCAATAACAAAAATGCACGCGACTATGAGTGAAGAGCAATCTCGTTTAGCGGCATTAAAAGCAATTAACCCTAATATCCGCGATGAAGAAGTTCAAGTCTTTGAAAAGCAAAGAACCGAACTTGGCGTTTACATAGAAAAAGCACAATTAAAACTTGACGCTATACGCTTAATCGTTGTGTCTCATTAAAACGCATTCATAATGTAAAACCACTATTAATCAAAAGCCACGCCCTTAATGACGTGGCTTTTTGCACTTTGTTAATTGCTCCGCTGTCATGATTTAAAATTTCATAATATTGTCCCAACGCTCCCATAACTTGAAAACAGCCGTACACTCAAACACGGTCATATCATCTAACGACGAAACATGCTTAACCTGCAATAACATAAAACTTGATGCTTCAAGATAAGTATGGGCTACTTCCATGGAGATAATCGGTGTAGACAATAATATCGCTTTCAATTCGTGCCAGCCGGCAGGCATTGCTTTTGATTGCAGTATGGCATCAAAGTCATCATTAAAGGCCTGTAAAGCATGATGAATGTATCGCTGCTTATCCGCTAACCATTCAAATTTTAATTCCCATTGTGAAATCAGGTTTCCAAGATCACTAAAACCACCTTCTGTTGTACTGCGGCATTCATTTAGATAGTAAAATTTTGGACTCAGCCAGTAACTTTTTTCTGCTCGCAAATCGCTCAGCCTTGCTTCCAAAAATACGTTTTCCAATAATGTACAGCCACCTGTGGGATTTCGGATCATGCATAATTGTTCGTAAGATATGAGCGTACGTTCTATACCCTGTGATTTATTGACATAGTCAAACCAATCATCTAGCCAATTAGGGTCAATATTACAGTCATGCTCTCGTTCAGTAACGGGCCATGAACTCGCATTTTCACCGGCAAATTTATCACCCCGGTGCAAAAGCCATTCTAAATGGCGAATTATTCCATGCTGCCACCCTGAATGAGATTTCCCTTTTCGCTTCGCCCACTCTATTGCACGATAATTTTGCTGTACTTGAGACTATTGGTTTTTAATATCAAGCTGTTGTGAAGGCACACCAATCGCATGCAGTGCTATCGCTTTATGAAAATCATGATGATATTCAGCAACGTCTAGCCCTGATTGAAAGTAGCGTAAGAAAAATAGTTGATGATTGATGTTAATTGAATACTTATTTAACTGCAATAACGCACTTTGTAAGCGTGGTGAGGCTTTTAACTTTTCGTGTTTGATACTTTCAAAAACGCTACTTCTGTCCAAATTAAAACCGAATTTCGGTACTAAAACGTCATAAGTTTCCATATTATTTATTTGTGCCATAACACTAAGTAACGTGTTCGACACTGCCTCCTCATCCATTTGTAAGCATAATGCTAAATCTTTTACCCGCTACCAAAATGTCGGTAGCCTCTTCCATTAAGTTGTATATTTTTCAATAACCCATCAACAAGGTACGGTATGTTGTTAATGGGCTGAATATTAACTTTTACATAAAACAGCGTAATCAGCGAGTAAAAGATGGTAAAAGTTAAAGTAAAAAAGGAAAATAACCTAGATACTCTGGTAAATTTGCTAAAAAAATAGGTAACATTGCTATATTAAAAAAAAATACACGTAAAAGTACATGAATGATCGCGCCAAACAACTAGCCCCAGCAAATGTAATAGATCAAATATATCGAGGTGTCTGGATATCTGATTTATTTATTTGTTTTGAAACGCGTAAAGTGTACCGTGATAAATATGATCTAAACCTTTCTGAACTATCTTATAAGCTACTGATTTGTTTAATTAATAATTCACCAACCCCTATTCCAACAAATCGACTACTTACACTTGTTTGGGGTGATGTTGTCACTGGCGATGAAAACGTCAAGCAACGAATAAGTATTTTGAGAAAGCAATTAGAGCACCCACAGCAGTATGATTATATAAAAAATAGGCGAGGTCAGGGTTACTTTATAGACTCACCTCTAAAATACAAAAAAAAGCCAATTTATCAAAGGTTTAATTTAGTAAAAACACAAAAAATCTCATTTTTACTATTCCTACTAATGATGTTCATGCTCGCACTATCCTGGAAAGATAGTAGCAACACGGCAATACCCACGTCATATATTTCGAAAATTACGGATAGTAGTATTCACTTGGCTACCCCCACTGATAACTTAGCGTTTTGTTTAGATGGATACGATGATTATGTGGAATTACCTGACCAAGATATTTTAGACGTTTCCGAAGGGGATTTCTCTATCTCAACATGGGTCAGAACGCGCTCACTTGGTCAACACCTGATAATAGATAAACGTTTTGAGAATCAAATCGATAATGTTCATGGCTACGCATTTTATATTGATGATGGATACCTAGCGTTACAATTGGCCGACGGTGGAGGCACATGGTATTGTCAAAAACCCAATTCATCCTGCACCTTTTACGACTCAAGTGCATTCGTTGCGACTAATGAATGGCAACATATTGCGGTTTCAATCGACAGAGATGCTGCTCAAGGGATCCGCTTTTACCGCAACGGCAGTTATATTGATAGTCACAACCCTACCGACCGTCAGGGCTCACTAGCCAATGATATGCCGTTACGTATTGGTAGCCGTTCATCATACTTGTCGGGATTATTCCAAGGTGCTATTGGAGAAATCTCACTACACCACAAAGTACTCACCTCTGAAGACATACGGGCGGATTATTTAAAAGGTAACCCTCGTCATTGCTACAACATTGCGCATAAGGGTGGCAAGCTCTAACCTCGTTGGTGATTAAAAGAATCCCCTTATTCAACTTTAATGAACTATCGATGCATTAAACACTATGTAATCCCCTAAAAGGTCGCTAAAATGGCGCGCTTAATTTTATCTGGGGTAATAAACTGTGCTTTTGAACTATGCGCCACCACTGGACCCATATTTAGAAATTCTATATCAAGATGATCACATGCTCGTCATTAATAAGCCTAGTGGTTTATTAACAGTACCTGGTAAAGATCCTAAACATGCCGACTGTGCTATTACTCGCGTAAACACCGTTTTTCCGACGGCACGAATTGTTCATCGTTTAGATATGGCGACATCTGGCGTCTTGTGTTTAGCAATGAGTAAAGAAGCCCACCGCTTTCTCAGTATTCAATTTCAAGATAGGCTCACAAACAAACATTATATTGCACGCGTGCATGGTGCAATGAAACACGCCACCGGCTCTGTTGATTTACCCTTGATATGTGATTGGCCGAATAGACCAAAACAAATGGTATGTCATGACAAAGGCAAACCATCTCTAACCCATTATGAAGTCCTCAAAAATGAGCATAACGTAACCCGTGTCAAACTAACCCCCATTACGGGTCGTTCTCATCAATTGCGGGTACACATGTTGTCACTTGGCAATGTAATACTTGGTGATCGACTTTATGCAAAAGGTGACGCGCTGGCCGGTGCTGAGCGGTTGCAATTACATGCTGAAATGCTACAGATTTGCCACCCTCTTACCGAACAGTTAATGACATTTGAAGCTCCTACACCTTTCTAGTAAAAGCCCCAAGTAACCTCAGGTTTGGATAAGGGTTTTGGAATAGAAAATGTTTTATAAACAAACTTACGTACAATCCACTGATGATATTTTGTTCAATCTCAAGGCGCCTTTGTGCAGTAATAGCGGGCTATTACAAATGAAAGCAACGCCGAGAGTGAGAAAAATAGCTTTATTGGGCAAATTCGCTTATCCAGAGCTGAGGTTAAGTACTCTAATAAGTATACTGGGTATTTATAAGAGTACTTTAGGGGCTGTTGATCTTTCAGGTTCATTTTTGCAGCAGTTTGATTGGATTTTATACCAGGCAGAGGCTGCATAGCATGGTTATTCCATGTGAGTCAGCCGATAACATAGTAGAAAAGCCAATCAAGCGCTGCCTACTGGTTCTTTTGAGCGCCCTTTTCTCTTTGTTGCTTAATATTCGCTTAGATCACTAAGCCACACATTAAGCACCGCGATAAAAGCACGCTCAAAGAGAACAAAAATAGAACAGCAAAGTTCAACAGCCCCTAGCCTTTTATTATTTACTTGTAGATTGATTAAATAAATCCAGAGCACTGGCTGTCATTGCCCGCACACCCGTTTTAATGGTCAATGGGTAATCTGGTGCAAATTGACTTGAGTGCAAAGAAGGTAAGGTGTCACCATTTTTAACGCTTGTTGCGTAAGATTGAGGCTCAACACCGCCTAGCCAAAAGATAGTGATTGGTAAGTTCTCATCGGTACGGCCATACATCCCAAAGTCTTCACCCGCCATAACCGGTTCAGCTTTCACCACATTCTCCTCACCCAGCTCCGCTTTTATACTAGCCGTCATCACATTGGCTAATTCTGGATTGTTGTAAGTCGATGGAATAGTTTCATCTTTATGCACATATACCTCGGGGGCTAATGCCTTTGGTAACCCTGCGCTTAACGCTATCCCCTGTGTTAATCGTTTTATTGCAGCAATTTGTTGTGCTCTCACTTTTGGATTATACGAGCGTAGCGTCAACTGTAATGTGACTTCGTTTGAGATGATATTGTGCTTTGAACCGCCATGTATGGAGCCAACCGTGATCACAGAAGGTTCCAACGGGGAAATTTCTCTACTGGCTATAGTTTGTAAAGCAAGTACAATCCTTGACGCAATGACCACTGGGTCTATGGTCGTATGAGGATACGCCCCATGCCCGCCTTTACCTTTGACTGTGATATCGACCGAATCTACATTGGCCAGCGCGTAACCGGGGGCTATTGCGACTTTACCAGCTGGGAGTGATGCGCTGACATGTAAACCAAGCACATGATCTGGCTGGGCAAAGCGACTAAACAGCCCCTCTTTGAGCATTGCCTTGGCCCCTCCTCCCACTTCCTCAGCTGGTTGAGCAACCATCATTAAAGTACCTTGCCACTGCGCCTTATGCATCACTAACTGTTGCGCTGTACCTATAAAGCTAGTCATGTGGATATCATGACCACACCCGTGCATTACGCCCACTTCATTATTATTAGCATCAAGTGTTTTTACCTTTGAGGCGTAAGGTTTGCCTGTTTGCTCTATGATCGGTAAACCATCAGTATCTGAACGGATCATAATAGTAGGACCAATGCCATTCTCTAGCATGCCAACAACACCAAATCCGCCGACGCCCTCGGTCACGGTGAAACCCAAAGCAGTTAACTCTTTTGCTAAACGTTGTCCTGTTTTCTGCTCTTTATATGAGAGTTCAGGGTGTTGATGTAAGTGCAAATATAACGATTCTAAGTCAGGCAATTGCTTTATCACTGATTTAGATAAATCAATATCATGTGCGTTAACGTGACTTGAAAGTATTAAAAGTAAGCTTGAAGTGAATAATTTCATTATCGTAATTATCGTTGTTGTAAGAACCATCAAGGTAGCAACTTCATTGATGAGCAGCAATGACTATTCAAATCCAACGGCCGTATTTTTAATTGGCACAGCATATTTTATTTTTGTATTTATGCTAGAATGGCACGCTTGCTGGCACACGGAAGCGCTTAAACGTATTCAACTAACTTGTGCTGCTATTTATGAAAGTTTTATTCTTTTTCCTATGTATTGTTATCAGCTTATTACCTCTGAGCACGCAAGCATCTATCCCTAACTGGTTCAGTCAATACGAACAAACTCTCAGCCAATCACCACAAGACACTCTTGAAACACTCTTGAAACACTCGTGCAACAACACCGTACAATGCAACCAGGGTTAGAGCGAATATACTTAACAACGGTTGCTGCAAAACTCGCCGAGCAATTATCAAAGCCGCTATTAATTCACCTTGAGCCACACTCCCCACTTACTGAGATAGAGCAACGCTTATTACACGCAATACAAGCATCAATGCAGAATAAACACCAACTCAGTGAGAGTAAGTTCAAGGAAGTGCAAAACCTCATCAATGAAAAAACGCACCAAGAATTAGCGTCACTAGTATTGCAACACATAGTTTGGGATCACATTAAAAAAGGCAACTATCATAGTATTACGCGACATCTTGATAAAATGAATGCCTTAGCTGAAGCGATAGATAAACCGATAATAGATCCAAAGTATCGTTGGAACTTATCTGCGATTGTTGCGAATCACCATGGGTATCACAATAAAGCGTTAACCTTGTACAAAAAAATCTTAGGCACTCACCCTAACCCTTCAAGGCAAGCGGTCACCTTTAATAATATAGGGTTAACTCTAATGGATATGGGGCAATATGATAATGCAATCACGCACTTTAAAAATGCATTAGAGTTACGCACATTAGCGAATAACCAACAAAAAATAGCACTCACCCAATTAAATCTTGGTATTGCGTATCGGAAAAACTTAGCTTTTGAGCAAGCCTCATCTCTACTACTCAGCGCTCAACGCACATTTACGAACCTAAACAATAATTATGGCGTAGCCAATAGTAATATCCAATTAGCAAAATTACACTTAGCGTACGAAGAACCAAGCCAAGCATTAACCTTGCTAATCGACACATTGAATATACTTGATGCAGAACAGCACGCTACATTGCTATTTGATACCCACTTAACACTCGCCAAAACACATCTACAATTGCAACAGTATGACTGGGCATTAAAAGCCGCGACATGGTCACTAAAGTTAATTAAAAAAGGGAATGACATTACACATAAATTGAGTGCCCTTGGGGTGATCATACAAATTCATGCCAAACTGAACCAGTTCGAGCAAGCTTACTTATTTCAAGAGAAATACATTGCTTTGGAGAAAACACATGCTAAAAGCCAAAATCAGCAAGCGTTAATTGCCGTTCAAGCAGAACTAAAAATGTCAAAAGCTGAATTGAAAACGATTCGCCTTGAACAAAAAAACCTACAACAAACACATAAAATACAGCAGTTGCAATACAATCAATATCGGCTCTGGCTGACGATAGCTTGTATTACTTTAATTGTCATATTTGTCTGGCGTTCACGTAATAAACAGCGCTATTTAGCAGAACATGATACCTTAACTGGCGCATTCAACCGTGCAGCCATGTATAAAGTACTGTCTAAATATGCTGCACATATCGAGTCAGAATACGCTCACGCACTAATACTACTCGATTTAGATCACTTCAAAAAAATTAATGACACATATGGACATCCAGCAGGTGACCAAACTTTAATTCAGTGTTGTCACACTATAAAAAAGGCCATCACACAACCTCACTTTATTTCTAGGATAGGTGGAGAGGAATTCGTTGTCTTTATTCCACACATTAAAAAAACAAACATTTTGAATATCGTTGAAAGTGCAAGACAGACGCTAAGTAGTCAACCTGTAACATTAGCCGATCATACTTCCATTACAGTCACTGCTAGTTTCGCTTACTATGCAACTACCGGACTTGAGCATACCAAATTTGCTTCAATTTATAGCGCACTCGATATCGGGCTATATCAAGCAAAAAACAAGGCAGGAACTGCGCGGTTGAAGTCGTTGACATCAACGTGTCGTAATGGGTTCACCATAATTAACATGAAAATGTAAATGCTTTGAATCTTGGTAGTTACCTAAATTCGTTAATACTCGACATGCACCGTGCTGCGCCTCAACTTGCTGAGCGACTTGCGTTACCACAGCCATAATTTTGTGAACAATCGATACGTCGTGCTCACCTAAATCGGTTAAAGATGGCACATGAGCTTTGGGTATAACCACGATATGTACAGGCCAAAATGCCCGAGTATGGTGGAACGCCAGCACATCGCTCGTTTCCATGACAATATCAACGGATACTTTATTACTCAGTACTTGTTCACAATAAAAATCATCCATGCCATTTTCTCCTTCATAATACACTTTTGAATAAGATATATATTCGCCTACGGCTACTCACGCTACGCTAAATCCTTCCCAATCCAAACCACCTTGCCAATGATCTCTAGCTGATCGAGTTCATGCGCTTGAACATGTTGCTCCACATACTCTTTGTTATCACTAATAAGGCGTACAGAGCCATCAATATATTGCTGCAAACGTTTCGCATAAAGCTCTTCACCTAAGCGCACCACATAAATAAGCCCTTCACTGAGTTTCTTGTCTGATAGATCAACCAAAATTGTGTTGTTGTTATGTATGGTCGGCTCCATAGAATCACCTTTTGCAAACACAACGGCTAATTGACTCTTATCTAGGTTTTTATAATCAATCCACTTCTTACGAAAAGCTAAGTGTCGCTCAACTAATGCTGCATCGTTAAATGCACCATATCCAGTACTGACTGAAATATGATAACCCGGAACCAGTACAAACTTTTCTTGGAACTCATCAACATTCACGACACTTTGACTTAATAATGGAGAAACCAAACTATCTTGACTTTGCTCGCCTTCCCCTTTTACTAACCATAGGAAGTCTGTGTTTGATTCTCGCGCAATACGTTCAGTAATACTTAACTTAGGGTCTTCACCCTTTAAAATTCTACGCAAAGTACCTTCCGAAACACCTATTTTTGACGCAAACGTGCGTATACTATCAGGTTTGATTGCTTGCTCGACACGCGTGGCAAATGACGCACGCTGATGCTCATCACCACAACTATTTTCATTATAATTTTCAGTCATGTAAGTTAGGCCTTCTAAAAAATCAAATACCAAAAAATGAATTTATGTGCCTATAAGAAAGAAATAAGGCTCAAAAAATTAAAAATAACATTTGTAATGCGTAATTTTTAAAACTATAATTTAAAAAAATACGCAATCGATTGATGTTTACATAAAGAAAGTAACAACTAGATGCGTATTTAATGCTGCATTATACACCTATTTATAGCAACTTTCATACTATAAATACATTAATGCGTAATAAATGAAGGAGAATATAAATTATGCAAAAAAGTGCACCAGCAAGAATTAATCGTACACCTCGCGGATCAGATATCCTTAAGTTTGCTCGTAAAAGTCGAGGCTATACCCAAGCCGAGTCTGCCGCAAACTACGGCATTGAAGAACGCACTTTGCGCCGTTGGGAAAATAATGAGTTCAACCCTCGTTGGAATGATGTCATTGGGTTAGTTGAAGATGTCTATTTACTTGATATTACCAACATTATCATTGGTATGAAAAAACCCAATTAATAAGGTTTGATATTATGCTACAGTGCAAAGAAAAGAAGGTTGCAATATGCAGCACCCACTTAGACAACATCAAATCCCGAAAGAAGTCCCTCGTACAAATAACCGTTTTGGGCAGTTAATTGGTTCGCTCATATTAAAAGCTTTTGGCTGGCAAGTGGCTGGGGAGTTCCCACAGTCAGCAAAATTTATTGCCGCGGTTGCGCCCCATACTTCTAACTGGGATTTTGTCATAGCCATTGCAGTTAAATTTAAACTCGGACTCCAAGTGAAATTCCTTGGAAAACACAGTATTTTTGTTGGACCATTTGCCTATATTCTAAAAAGAATGGGTGGGATCCCTGTTGATAGAAGCGCGACCAATGGTATCGTTAATCAAGCTACCCTCATTTTCCATGAACAAGATGCATTAATCTTAGGCTTAGCCCCTGAAGGGACTCGTAAATATACCCAGCAATGGAAAACGGGGTTTATTTATATGGCACATTCAGCCAACGTTCCCATTGTACCTATGCTCATTGACTATCGTTCAAAAACATTTGTGATACTCCCTGCTATAATCGTAACGGATGATGTGCCGGCTGAATTAATACGAATAAAACAACAATACCCCAAAAGCGCGGCAAAATATCCAGCCCAAGTATCCGATTAATCAGGGCATTTAACGTGTACCCTTTGGCTTGGTATTTTGACTTACTCTATACTATCAATAAGTAGACAACCGGATAAGAAAAAACACTATGAAATCAACATACGCCATACTTGCATGTGCCTTCACCTACGCATCATCAGCTTACGCTCAAACCACCTTATTAACCGCAAAAGCTTACCTCGATGTACACACTGGGCAACTCATTAATAACCCCACATTACTTATTAAAGACGACAAAATTGTACGCATCACAACAAACGGACAACTGCGCCCACCAAAAGGTGCGCTGACCATCAACCTACCAAATAAAATTTTGGTACCAGGCATGATGGATATGCATGTTCATCTTACGTCAGATGCTGCCGATAACTTTTTAGCTTCTCGAAATTACTCCATTCCACGCCAAACAGTTAAAGCCGTCAAAAATGCGAAAACCACATTACTAGCCGGGTTTACAACGGTACGTAATTTGGGTGCATCAGGATATAGCGTCATTGCAACGCGTGATGGGATCAACGCGAAAGAGATCCCTGGCCCACGTATTTTTAGCGCCGGGCATTCTATTTCAATTACAGGGGGACACTGTGATGATAATTTTAGTGCCCCTGAAAAAAAATCTCTCTCTGCAGGCGTTGCCGATGGCCCTTGGGCTGTGCGTGCAAAAGTACGAGAAAATATTAAATATGGCGCTAATACAATAAAAATTTGTGCAACAGGTGGAGTATTTTCAAAAGGCACTAAGGTTGGCGTACAACAGTTTAGCGAACAAGAACTTAAAGCTGCGGCTGACGAAGCACATTTGAGAGGTCTAGTGATCGCAGCACATGCTCATGGCACCAGTGGTATCAAAGCCGCTATCCGTGCAGGCATAGACAGTATAGAACATTGTAGCTTTATGGATAAAGAAGCCATTCAGTTAGCACTTAAACATGGCACTTATTTATCCTGTGACATTTACAACACCGAATATACACTGGCATTTGGTGAAGCCAATGGTGTTCCACAAGAGAATATTAATAAAGAGAAACTTGTCTCAAAAGCACAACGCGAGAGTTTTACGAAAGCTGTCAACGCAGGTGTAAAAATGGTGTTTGGCTCAGATGCTGCAATTTACCCTCATGGCGACAATGCCAAACAATTTTCACGCATGGTTAAATTTGGCATGACCCCATTGCAAGCAATTCAGTCGTCAACAATTCATAGTGCTGCTTTGCTTAAGCTCAATAATGTAGGGCAAATCAAAACCGGTTTTATTGCTGATATTATCGCTGTAGATGATAACCCACTTCGCGATATCAGCACGCTTGAAAACGTCCGCTTTGTAATGAAAGAAGGCACTGTTTTTAAAAACTAAATAACCTCAGGTTTGGATAAAGGTTTTGGAATAGAAAATATTTTGCAAACAAACTTACGTACAATCCAATGATGCTATTTTGTTCAATATCAAGGCGCTTTTATGCAGGAATAGCGGGCTATTACAAATGAAAGCAACGCCGAGAGTGAGAAAAATAGCTTTATTGGGCAAATTCGCTTATCCAGAGCTGAGGTTAAATACATATTGTGATCAAAAAAGCCTTTATGGGTCTACCATAAAGGCTTTGATTAACAATAAAGTCGATACTAAAAAATCATCGCTTATTTACATAGACCTAAATCTGTCCACACTTTCCAATTATTACCCACATTAGAGTTTTGCTCTGGGTTCTTATTGCTGTGCCACCAGTTGTTGCTATATTTTTTACCATTATATGAAACCAGTGTGCCAGCCTTAGTATATGTTTTATTAGCTGACCAAGCTGTAATACCATCACACCCTTCACTTACATTTCCCTCTGTTACGGTCACCGCTTTATTAAAGTTGGCTGTCGCGCCCTCATTATCTGTCACTGTGAGTTTAACCGAATAAGTGCCAGCTTGGGGGAAAGTATGACTGGCTTGCTTGCCTACCACATTTTGACCATTAATAATCCAATCAAAGCGTGATATTGTGCCATCAGTATCTCGGCTACCACTTGCATCAAATGAACAACTTAAACCTGTACATTGGCTATTAAACTGCGCAATTGGCACTTGGTTTTGAACTGTTCCCGCACAGCCATTTTGCGTTAAATAATCTGCAGCGGCCTTCGCTTGCACTAAACCATTACCAAATAAATGATCTCGTCCTGCATCACCTAAATCAATGGCCGTGGCATTCAGTGCGTTTCTAATTTCAACATTAGTACATTGACTATGATTACTCCAAACAAGCGCTGCGACACCCGCGACATGTGGGCTTGCCATTGAAGTACCCGATTTAACATCGTAATCTGAAATACTCTCTAGTTGAGCCGTAACTTGTTTTGAAAGGTGGGCTTTTAAACTGTTACCTGTTACTTGCGTCAACGCTAGCACGGGGATTGTCACACCATGATTAGCATCGCCTAATGTTCCACCAAAAGATCCTGCTGCGTTATTGTATACCAGTGCTGCAACACCACCACCTGCTTCACAGTTTTGCGCTTTTTTCGCGAATGTAGCCCCACCTCGTTCAATTAAGCAAATTTTTGCAGGCGCTGTACAGGTCGTAAGCGCTTGGCCACAATCAGCCAATTCAGCGCTCAGTTTACCCTCAACTGAATGCGTCATACCCGCCGCTTCGAATGCGCCAGCACCTTGAACTGTGACACCCGCAACGATACCAGTCCCCCTTGGTACTGTAGATAAAACATCCGTACCTGGACCTGAAATTTCTACTTGTGCATTAAATTGTGATGAATCGTTTTTATTGCGGTCTTTATCGATATTGGCCACCGATACAACGCTATCATAACTTGCTGGATAACTTAAGGTCGCATCACCACCGTTACCAGCTGCAGCAATAATCAACACACCTTGATCATAGGCCGCATTTAGACGTTCTTCCAAGTATTGGCTTTTTGATGCGCCACCTAGACTCATATTAATGACATTCGCACCGTGTTCTACACAATTATCTACCGCGCGACCAATTCGAGAGTTAAGGCCCTGTTTGCCTTCATCATCAAATACTCGAACCGCGTGAATACCCACTTTGTCACTCGGTAACACACCAACAACACCTACACTATTATTAATAGCAGCGATAGATCCAGCAACATGGGTGCCATGTCCAGATCCATCTTTGTACCATAAGCCAACCGCAGCATCCGCAAAGCCTGTTGCATTTTGCGGTAAATCAGGGTGGCCTAAGTCATAACCTGAGTCGATAACACATACTTTCACCTGATCAGCATTTGCGTCAGATACCAAATTTGCTTGTACTTGGCCAATACCATATGGGCTTATTTGAGTTGAGGAGAAAGGCGTGTATTCAAAGTCTTCTTCAATATAAACAAATTGATCTGAGGCTGTCATCAATGCAACTTGCTCTTCACTCAATACCATAGTAACAACTTGCTCTGAAACGGTTGAGACTAACGTTTCAACAACATTATTACTAATAGCATCATTAATACGGTGTTGTGACTGACTTGATATATTCTGATTATGCGTTTGTAACCCGGTATTCATTTTGACGATATAGGTCTGTTCTGCATACGCTAGACTTGACACACTGCTGGCTGCTATTAGTGATAATGCCACTGCGCTGATTTTAAACTTGTTACTCATTATGAACTTCCTTCGTGCAAATTATTATTGTTATGGCGCATCCGCTGTGCAGGAGGTGGTCCTTTTTCTTGCCCTTCCTATATATTTATCTAAATAAGGAACGGTTATTTTAGGTACAAGCTACCGTAAGGAAATTTACTTTGCAATAAAAATTTAACCTTAAAGAATAATTATTTAAACATTAAATACGATTACGCATCATATTTACCCATTTTAATTACTATGAATGCCAGTACTTTGTATTTTTCTCGTTGTCAAAAAAACCATCAAATGTGTAAGGCGTCCAATATGTTGACGACATTATAAAATGTTACAGAAAATCAGGGTTGTCTCAGTTGCACTCTCGCCATAAAGTTTCTATAAAGGGCATTACAACAACCCGCAAATATACGAGCAGGCTATATTACGCCTAAACTCCCTCCCTAATTTTAGGAAAGCACACGTGCAAACTGATCCACTTACAGACAACAGCAAAAAATCAAGCAATAAAAAGCTCTCTATTTTGCTAGAATTAAAACGTTTTGTTCGCCCTTATTTCGCGCGCGTAGCCTTGGCAGCAGCGGCACTCATTCTCACTGCTGGGTTGACCCTATCAATTGGCCAAGGCGTGAGAATGTTAATCGATCAAGGTTTTGCGGAACAATCTCTAGCACAGCTAGAGCATGCCGTACAATTTATCTTAGTCATCACCGTATTAATTTCAGCAGGCACCTATCTACGCTTTTATTTGGTTTCTTGGATCGGTGAGAGAGTCAGTGCTGACATTCGCTTGGCGGTGTTTAATCATGTTATTTCGTTACATCCCAGCTATTTTGAAACCACCAAAAGCGGCGACATCATGTCTCGTTTAACCACAGATACAACTCTACTACAAAGTATTATTGGCTCGTCGTTATCAATGGCTATTCGCAGTGCTTTAATGCTGATTGGTGCGTTATTTATGCTATTCGCCACAAATATTAAATTAACCTTTGTGGTATTGTGCGCAGTCCCTTTCATTCTCATACCTATTTTGTTTTATGGGAGAAAAGTACGAACGCTATCTAGGCAAAGTCAAGACTCAATGTCTGATGTTGGCAGCTATGCAGGTGAAGCTATTGAGCATATCAAGACAGTGCAAAGCTATACTCAAGAACCTCAAGAAAAGCAATCATTTAAAGATGAAGTTGAACAAGCTTTTACCATTGGTCGCCGTCGTATTCAGCAGCGAGCCACGCTCATTGCTGGCGTCATTGTTATCGTCTTTGGTGCGATCACCTGTATGCTGTGGGTCGGCGGCAGTGATGTGATTGCAGGTCATATGAGTGGTGGCGATCTCGGTGCTTTTGTTTTCTATGCCATTTTAGTTGCATCGTCTTTAGCCACCATTTCTGAAGTGATTGGTGAATTACAGCGCGCCGCAGGCGCGACCGAGCGTTTGATTGAGATCTTACAAGCAAAAAGCCTAATTCGGGCACCAACAAATCACCATGTTATTGCAGCCTCTTTACCTGCGCAACTCATCCTAAAAGAGGTCAGCTTCAATTACCCATCTCGTCCCAATCAGGCCGCTGCCGATAAATTGAATTTAATCATTGAACAAGGCAAGGTATTAGCACTCGTAGGGCCCTCTGGAGCTGGTAAAAGTACATTATTTGAACTCATTCAGCGCTTCTATGACCCACAATCTGGGGAAATCTTGCTAGGAGGTGTCGATATTCGAAGCATTACACCACAAGACTTACGACAGCAAATGGCCATAGTGCCACAACAACCCGCACTCTTTAGCAGCGATGTTATGCATAATATTCGCTATGGCAACCCTCTCGCCACTGATGAGCAAGTAATCGAAGCAGCAAAAAAAGCCCACGCACATGATTTTATTATGGAATTACCTGATGGATATCGTAGCTTTTTAGGCGAACGTGGCGTGCGATTATCGGGCGGTCAAAAACAACGCATTGCGATTGCCAGAGCAATTCTAAAAGACCCACACATCCTACTGCTTGATGAAGCAACCAGTGCTCTCGACAGTGAAAGTGAATATCATGTACAGCAAGCGTTAGATACGCTAATGCATAATCGCACAACGGTTATCATCGCCCATCGCCTTTCAACTATCCAGCATGCCGATAAAATAGCCGTATTAGAGGCCGGAAAGCTTGTAGAGATAGGCAGTCATCATGAGTTAATGCAAAACTGTGAACTTTATCAGCGACTAGTTCAATTGCAATTCAAATCTGTTTAAACTTTTAGCCCTCGGAGAATGACTGGATCTTCATTCATTCTCCGTTTTGAACACAATAAAGTGTTTGCCTGTCAATTTAGTTTAAAAAAACCAAAAATAACAAAATTGCAACATTGAGTATTTATTCTAAACTTTATTTCCCAGTAAAATAAAGGAAGAATAATGAAAAGAATATGCCTTCTAAGTACATTGATCCTTAGCTCAATGCCAGCACATGCGCTCCCTAAATGCCCACAGCCTGAGATCATGGAGCACATTATTGCCCCGCCAAGCTTTGACCGTGCCCCTTATCAAAACACATTAAATCGTTTTATAACCTGGCTACCAAACTATCATATGATCCATGATGAAATTGCTGCATATGGCCAACCTATTACGGTGACTGCTAAGTTCGATTACGGCAGCATAGCCCATAAAGACTTAGAGTTTGAAACCGTTAACTTTTATTTGCGAGGTGAGCATGATTCAGCGTGGCAATTTATAACTCAAGCAACAACAAACCGAGATGGAAAAGCCAGTATCACTATACCACCCCTTACTGCCGGTCAGTATCGCATATATGCTGCTGTTCCCGCCGATGGCACTGGCACACAAGGTTTTATTACCGTTGTAGAACCAAATACCCCTGCGGTATTATTTGACATAGATGGGACATTAACGGAGTCTGACGCAGAACAAATCGGCGACTATACAGGCATTAAGTACGCAGACCCAAAAGAAGCAGCCTATGCCCTAGTCCGTCGATACATAGACCTTGGCTATCAACCTGTTTATTTAACTGCACGCGTATATTGGTATGCCAAAGGCACACGCAGTTGGCTATCTTGGATGAATTTGCCCCAAGGGTATCTACGTACCTCGTTAACCAATGAAACCAGCCTGTTTCGTACCGCTGAATATAAAACACAACAAATCAATCAGCTAAAGGCTAAAGGACTCAACATTGTTAGGGCCTATGGCAATGCTAAAACGGATGCACAAGCCTTTATAAACGCGGGATTAAATCCGTTGCAAAGCTTCACTATCGGCGAAGATGCAGGTCATTATGGTACCACTGCAATTAACGGCAACAGTTATCAAATTCATATCAATGAACAAGTAGATAACTTCCCTGCTGCACAATGTGAATAATTACGCCCAAGTCTAACCGGCACGTTAGACTTTTTATTCCAAAAGTAAGACTTACAAATAATTAACATTTATATCAATCATAAGTTTGCCGAATAGTGTATTTTCCCTGATTTGGATTACGTTTATAGGCAGTTAAAGCTACGTGTATAAAAAATGACATCCTTTTGTTACTTGAGCGTCATACTCAAGGTGAACAATGGCGGTATCACTTTAAACCTTTCTGATTTTGCTTAATGCGGATTAGAAAACGTAGTGAAGGTTTGCAGTTAATTTGCTACAACAGATACGGAGTATCACTATGGAAAACCAACAAACAGCCATCGTCACAGGCGCATTTGGCGGCATTGGAACCGCCATTGCTAAACAGCTCGCTAACGCCAATTATTTTGTCATCGCAGTCGCAAGTGAACGTCGCTCGCAGGCTGACTATGATGCTTGGTTAAATCAAACTCAGATCAACCCAAATCAGGTCAAAGCACTTTTTTTAGATGTGACCAATGTACAAGCATGTGAAACACAACTTACAGAAGTCATTGTTGAACGTGGCCGTATTGATGTATTGGTTAACAACGCAGGGATCACCCGCGACACCTCATTTAAAAAAATGTCACATACGCAATGGAGTGAAGTAATTAACACGAACCTCAATGCGCTCTTTAATATGACGCACCCATTGTTTGCACACATGTGTGCCAACAAATATGGCCGAATAGTCAATATCTCCAGTGTTAATGGGCAAAAAGGCCAATTTGGCCAAGCAAACTACGCCGCGGCAAAAGCCGGTATGATCGGGTTTACCAAATCATTAGCCTATGAAGGCGCCAGAGCTGGCGTGACCGTAAACGTGGTCGCACCGGGTTATACCGAAACGCCCATGGTTGCCGCAATGCGCCAAGACGTATTAGATAACATTAAAGCACAAGTGCCAATGCAGCGTCTGGCTTCTCCAGATGAAGTCGCTCATGCTGTTGTATATTTAGCATCAGAAAAAGCGGCTTATATTACCGGTGAAACGCTTGCGCTTAACGGTGGTTTATACATGAACTAAATCTCGGTGAAGCCAAAAATAGCCTCACGCAGATAACACATGCAGTATCAATTAATGAACGTTAAAAGGACCAGCAATCATGTACACAGATCTACTTAAAACATTTTCAGAGCAAAACGAAAAGTTCCTTTCACCTGTACTTAAGTTCAACCAACTGGTTGCACAGAACATCGAACAGCTTGCAAATATTCAAGTTAATGCAGTACAAAACTTTTCGAATACGTCAGTGGCACAAGTTAAAGCAGCGGCTGATGTAAAAGATGCAAAATCTTTGGTTGATTTTAATGCAAGCCAAGTTACCGTATTGAATAACATCAGTCAGCAAATGATTGAAGATGGCCAAAAATTATCGCAACTAGGTCAAGAGTTCAAAGATAATCTAGAAACGTTGACTAAAGAAAACCTTCAAGCGGCTCAAACGCCAGCTTAAGCATTCATCGAGTAATTACACAACACAGTGATACCGTGGAATTATTCGACAACTTGAGGTGCGTATAACACTGTTGTTGAGTTATAATATCTAACTCAAAAGCGCACCTACTCCTTGTTGTTATTGATATTAACCAATGCCATTAGGATGACCGTAATGGATACCCAAGATAAAGATCTAAACCAAACCCTGAATGCGTGGTGGCAATACAATCAAGACATGTATACTGCATTCAATAATTCATTGTTTAATGATAATCCTGTGCAAAAAGCACTCTCAGAACAAAGTAACCGTGATTTCAGCGCATGGTTAGACGCCATAATAAAAAAACCTGAAACCATGCAACAAAACCAGCTAGATTGGTGGCAAAACCAGCTACAGATCATTCAGCAAACGTTCGCACCTACAGAAATGGTTGACACCAAAGACCCCGTTACCGAAGAGCGTGGAGATAGACGCTTTAAAGCCGATGAATGGCAAGAAAACCCTTGGTTTAATTATATTAAACAAAGCTATTTACTATTCGGACAATCGCTACTGAGCTCTATCCGCGAAACCCCTGGACTTGACGATAAATTAAAAGAGCGGTTAGAGTTTTTTGCGCGTCAAACAGTCAACTCATTGTCGCCTTCCAACTTCATTTCGACGAATCCCGAGCTACTAAAACTCACCCTTGATTCTAACGGTCAAAACCTCATTGATGGCTTCGAGTTATTCAAAAAAGATTTAGAAAAAGGTGGGGACATGCTGCGGATCAGCATGACGGATGAAAGCGCTTTTGAGCTGGGTACAGACTTGGCGACAACGCCTGGGCGTGTTGTTTTCCAAAATCATTTATTTGAACTCATTCAATACAACGCCAGCAGCGACGACGTATACCAAGCCCCACTCTTGTTCGTACCGCCCTTTGTTAACAAATACTATATTCTCGACCTACAAAGTAATAACTCAATGGTCAAATGGGCCGTTGATCAAGGTCACACCGCCTTCATGATGTCGTGGAAAAATCCAGATGTTAGTATGAAAGATATTGGCTTCGAAGATTATGTCGTAGATGGGGTCATCGCTGCGGTCGATGCGGTTGAAAAACACACTGGCGAAAGTGATATAAATGCTATTGGCTATTGCATTGGCGGTACTTTGTTAGCCACAGCCATGGCCTACTTCGTATCAAAACGCATGAAGCAAAGAATAAAAAGTGCCACCTTACTGACCACGTTATTAGACTTTTCTCAACCAGGTGAACTCGGGGTTTTTGTCAACGAACCGACCGTTGCAGCATTAGAAGCATACAACATACAAAATGGTATTATGCACGGACACATGCTGGGTACTTCCTTCAGTATGCTCAGAGAAAATAGTTTGTATTGGAATTATTACGTTAATAATTACCTCAAGGGCAAAGCTCCCATGAGTATGGACTTACTGTATTGGAATAGCGATAGCACCAATCTCACCGCCAAAAGCCACAACTTTATGCTCCGAGAGTTATATTTAGAAAATAAGCTTATTGGTGAAAAGCAAGTCAGTATTCGTGGTACTAAAATCGACTTAAGCAAAATTAAACAACCACTTTATGTGCTATCAACCAGAGACGACCATATTGCACTGTGGCAAGGTACCTTTAAAGGCGCACAACAAACCAGCAAAAATATCACCTTTGTTCTGGGTGAATCCGGTCATATTGCTGGGGTAATTAACCCACCACAAGCAAATAAGTATGGTTATTGGTTTGGTCCTGACGTATCGGGCGAGCCTCAACAGTGGTTTGACAAAGCAAAGCACAACAAAGGCTCTTGGTGGACTCATTGGCAAAAATGGGTAACCAGCCACAACAGTGAGAAAGTCCCCGCAAGAATAACACATACCCAAGATACCCCAGGAATTTATGATGCCCCAGGTGAATATGTAAAAGTAAAATTGTAACGAGTCAATGAGCTGCTACACAGTATTGTAGCAGCTCATTGCTATGCTACTTTTTCATCTTTGTCGTGATGGTTACAAAGCAAAGAAAAACAACCCCATACTAACAAGCACGGTTAATAAAGTATTACGCGTCACCACTATCAATAAGCAAGCAATTATCGCCCCAACAAAATAACGATTTTGCAAACCAATATGTAATTGTTCACCCTCAATAAAAATTAACGGTGCAACAATCGCACTTAATACCGCAGGTGCTGAATATGTGAGTAACCTTTGTAAATGAGGGCCAAGTACCATAGGTAATTTGGGCTCCAAAAAAACATAGCGGCTCATAAAAATAATCACAGCCATACCCAACAATACAAACCAACTCATAATGCCTCCTTGGTATCACCACCGTATAAACATTCCGTCATATATCCAGCAAGCATGCCTAATACGGCTGATAATAATAAACCGACTTGCCATTGCCAAAGCGCAAAAAGCATTGCGGTATACGTTGCCACAGACACACATACCAACACGGCTGGCGTTTTAATACTGGGCACTATTAACGCAATAAAAGTAGCAACAATTGCAAAGTCTAAGCCTAAAGTATGCAGCTGTGGCATTGACGAGCCAAGTACAATACCGAGCGCCGTTGCGAGATTCCATGACAGGTAAAAAAATCCTCCAGCCCCTAAAGCAAACCAAGGTTCCGTTTTTAACGCTTTAAACTTATCTGACATAACAATGGCAAACAATTCATCGGTCAATAAAAAACCAAGTGTAATACGCCAGCGCATCGGCAACCCTTGCCATGTCGGGCGTAATGACAAGCTATATAATACATGTCGAGAGGTGATCAAAGTCGTCGTAAGTAAAACCCCAAGAGCACCAATGCCTGATGCTATTAAGCCTAATGCCGCAAGTTGTGCTGCTCCGGCAAAAACAAAGGCCGACATAGCCTGCGCGGTATACCAAGTTAAACCCACTTCAATGGCGTATGAGCCTGCGAGTATACCCCAAGGCACCACCGCAAGTGCCAACGGGAAAACAGCCAATGCGCCACGAAAAAGGGCATTATAATGGCCTGTGCTTGATGATATTCGAATTGTAGACCCTACTCTATGCATCATTATTTACCTGAAAAAAATCATGTAAATATCCTAAAACAATTGCTAACAAATAACTTGTACGTTATTGCTCGCAACCGCCTTGGCATAATGGCCTGGTGTCACGCCCATCATCCGCTTAAAATGCCGATGAAAATGACTTTGATCATGAAAACCACATGTTAGTGCAACATCCAGTTGATTGCGGCCCTGCCGTAAGAGTCTTTTTGCCATTCTAAGCCGCGCTTGAATTTGATACTTGTGTGGCGGCAAACCAAACTGTTTTTGAAACGCTCTTAACAAATGGCACGCACTCACTCCTGCTAACCCCGACAGTTCTCGTAAAGATACATCTGAGTCAGGATGCTCATCTAAGAACTGCTTTACCAGTCCCAATGACACATTTGCACGGCTCAGCGGTAACCCCTTATCGATTGATTTACTGTGCCTAACTACCAACTTAATGAGTGACGAATAAATCAAAGACTCTCTCACCAAACGATTATCCGACTCACCTAGCGTGGTAAACATGGCTCTCAATAAATTTGCTAAGTAAGGGTCATAAACGACCGCATCTGGAAAGTAAGGTGCGCCACGGGCAGTACCTAACTCTTCACTGATGGCTTCAAAAACGTGCGGTGTTGGATACATTGCTTGATATGCCCAACCAGACTCAGTGGCGGAGCAACCATTGTGCACTTCATCAGCATTCACTAAAATAATACTGTGTTGAGGTGCAATATGATTGCCGCCCGTGCGATAAAACTGTTGCGCTCCTGATTCAATCACCCCAATTGTATACCCTTCATGGCTGTGACGAGAAAAGTTCTGTTTTTGGTATTGTGCATTAAGCAATTCGATACCACCTAATTCAGAAGCATATGCAAAATCAGCAATTTCAGTGCGCTTTTTCATTGTGATTTCTCATTATGATACCTAACCGCCCCATTGACGCGTTAAAATTTCGCCTCGATTAACATATGTGATCGACGAACCTATGGCACATATCACAGTGCCGTTATTAACTTTAACCTCAGCTCTGGATAAGCGAATTTGCCCAATAAAGCTATTTTACTCACTCTCGGCGTTGCTTTCATTTGCAATAGCCCGCTATTACTGCATAAAAGCGCCTTGATATTGAACAAAATATCATCATTGGATTGTACGTAAGTTTGTTTGCAAAACATTTTCTATTCCAAAACCCTTATCCAAACCTGAGGTTACTTTAGCGTAAATTAAGCACTCGGTTTTGTACAAAAACGGCATATTCCAGTAATTTAATATCGCATTAATGGCTTATATTACCTATTAATGCATGTAATGCGGCTTTATGCCCTTGATATGCACTTCGACCTAGTACCGTCAAAGATACCCAAGTCCGTTTATACCCGGTTTCAGCTCGTTGTTTAGAGATACGAATATAATCAGACTCCTCTAATACTTTCAGCTGTTTGGATAATACCGAATCACTGACCTCCAATTGTGCTTTTAATGGTTGAAACTCCATTTCATTTACATTGGCAAGTAATGCACAAATTTGTAAACGCTTCGGCGCGTGGATAACCGTGTCAAACTCAATCCGACTCATTGCAACCTCGTGTTACACTGACTTCATTTAATGGGTAACAATATTGAGCTACCGCCATTAACATCATATTTGTAACACTCCCCACATAAGCAGACCACATCACCCCTTCTAGAAAATAAACTCTAGAGAGTGTGATGATGACACCGAACGTCACCCCCAACCCAATAAAGTAAACGCCACCTAATGTAGACCTTGGTAACATTAATAATTTGATGCCTTTACGCTTCAAGTAATTTATGCCGAAATAACCCGCAGCCAGAAATACCGCAAAAAACATCATCGCCGCCAATGCCCATTCGTTGTCATGGGCCATATTGGCATAAGCAAATGTAAACAAACCATAACTTATCGAACATAGCAAAATAAGCCATATTGGAAATCGTACTAAGGTTTCTAAACGCTGCTCTGTTGCTTCAATTAAGGCCAATGCTTCTTTCGCTTTACTGACACCTGTATTTTCCAATTCCATTTTCATGCTCACTTTGGTTACTCAACTTTCTTTCCACACTGGAAACTAAATTAATCCTAGCATCTACTTTCCAATATGGAAAGCACCTTTGAACCCAGATAAATTAGTCAAACTTGCGTTGTTGATAACATTTATTTTCATAAAAAAGTAATAAATTTGTAAAATACAGATAAATAAATTAACTTATCGGCTGTTTTTATGTGACAACAATAAAAGTACTTACAGCGTCTGACGCTGAATATTTCAAAGGAATAGTATGAAAATCAAAAACCTCAGTGCATGTCTGATCTTGCTCACCACCACAACCGCAAGTGCATTTACGCAATTAGGTGGTGGCGGCATTATGCCAATGGGACACGAATGGTTAACCCGTACAGCTGCATTAGAAGTCTTAGATGCGGAACACATTATTGATGTAGACCCAAATGATCCTCGTCAACATTGGCAGCAAGGCCTCGCTAAAAATATAGATATCAGTAACGCGTTAGAAGAAATCAGCCGAATTCAAGCCTCTGCTAATCACAATACCAGTTACCAACCAAAATATGATGATGTTTACTCAGCAATAGTGGGCGAACGATGGGTCGATATTGCAGGCTTTAATGTCACCAACGCAAGTACCGATCCCACAGGCCCAAATTGTTTCAATGCTGTTTCACAAGAGCCGGCTGATTTACAACAAGACCATTTCATGCGTCGTTATGATGATATTGGTGGCCAAGGCGGGGTTAATGCCGCATACAGGGCACAAGCACGTTTTATCAATCATTTTGTTAATGCGGCGATGGCCAATGATAAGCGTATGAAAGTGTGGGATGGAGGCGGTACCTCAGCCAATACGGAAGTTGATCATAATTACTTTTTATTTGGTCGCGCAGTGCATTTATTTCAAGATTCATTTAGTCCGGAACATACCGTTCGTTTAGCGGATGATAATTACGAAAAAGTATGGCAAGTAAAAGCGTACTTGTGCTCACAAGGTGCTGAACAACATACCCATAATACTTCTGATGTTTTAAATTTCAGTAGCGGTGATGTTATTTGGAAAGAGCAAACGCTGGGGCAATCTGGCTGGGACACTTATAAAGCCAGTAACATGAAGCCCGTTGCTTTGGTTGCATTAGAAGCCAGTAAAGACTTATGGGCTGCGTTTATTCGAACGATGGCGGTCGACATGTCACAACGCGAAAGTCATGCAAAAATCGAAGCACAACAGTTAGTTAATAACTGGCTATCGTTTGATGAGCAAGCCATGTTGTCGTGGTATCAAAATCAACAACACCGAGACCATACCTATGTTTTAGCCCCCAATGATAGTGGTAAAGGCAAAACCCTCGCGGCATGCATGGCCGAACTCAATGTGGGAACTACTGACCAAAGTGCGCGAGTAGCACAGCTTGATGAAGAGCGTCGTCAGTGTTTATTTAATATTGAAGCGCAGCCAGGTTACAGTGATTTAAATGACCCTTATATGAGTATGCCGTATCACTGGCGCTGGAAATCGTTGACTTGGAAAACCCCGCCAAGCAACTGGCAGGCACCCAACATATCCGCTGATATAGGAAAAACCGTAACCATTCGTTCGGCCAGTGCGGGACGCGCAATGGCGAGTCAAAACTTAACCAATAATGCGCCCCTAACAGGTCACGCTACATCCGAGGTTACTTGGATAAAAGTCCCAGCAAACGACAGCGCTTATTACTTTCGAAGCCAACAAGCGCCTAGCTTATTTCTCAGTTATAGCAGCGCTTCTTCGGGGTATGCCAAGTTATGGGATTCACCAAATCAAGCAGCGTACGAGCTCATCTATCAAGGAGGGGTTTGGAACATCAAAAATACCTATTGGCAACAATATATTTGGTATAACTCAGATGAAAGTAGACCACAATTAACACGCACAGGTGCGCCACATAAAGCACATTCTAAATGGATAATTACTGAGCGTTAATACTTTGCTTGAGCGCTTTATTTTCCCGCCCTGCATTTAACATAGAATACTCCCAACCAGACCTAAAGGCTCATGACGAGCCTTTATTTCATGTTTACCGAACGTAAGGGATCATTAACTGTCCTTCACGGCCATTACCATATTCAATATCTATATAGTAGCTGTGCCTATTAGGCTTTTTATATTGTGGGTCTTGTGTATCGATGGCTAAAACCACACGATGTCCCGCTAGTACGTCATACGCAGTTGTCGCCATTTCAAATTCAAGTTTCGTCACCCCTCCAGCCGCTGTTTTTGGCAATGTGTACACACCATGGGTGATTAGCTTTGCAACGCCAAACACATTCATATCGTACAAATAGGCGACCACTTGCGCCTGAGTTGCATGTGGTTGCACATAGATGCTTAACGCTGGGTTCCCCCTGATCTTCATCGTTTTAGCTGCCTTTGGCGATTGATAGTAAATGCTGCGAATATCTGATGCAGCATAGATATTACTGTAAATTGGGACTTCTAATTGCTCCAATAGTTGCGAGAGCACAGGAATACTGGTGGTAAATAGCGTGCCCGCCCATGCATTTAAAGTATTATCCTTACTGTTTTCTGCACCATATGGCATAACCTCCAAGTCGCCATTATCAAACCAAGTTCTGGGATGTAAAAAATACTGCTGAGTCTCAATTTCTGAACTTGATAGAGAAGTAAATTGATCGGTATTATCGCTAAACTTCACTTTCATATTGATGGGTTTTTCACTGGGTAACTGACTTGGTAATTGCTTTAAATGTATATCAAACCAGTGATATACATTTTCCCACACTCGGTTTTCTCCTATACCCAGTAGGTCGGGTAAAATCTCCGCCGTACCATGCGTACCTGGCAGCAAGTCGATGTATTTCGGGGTGGTTAATTGCTCAAATAGGGTCATTAAACTATTTGGCTGAAATAAATTATCGCCATAGCTTTTCGCTAAGTATATGGCTGTGCCATTGGCGTTTAACTTATCAATATATTCAGAGGGCGAGCGCACTAATGCCCAATCAATGACCTCAGGTAAGGTACTTTCATCGTGAGACTTTATTGCCTCCCAGTAACGTGGCACATTGGCATCAAGATTGCCAGTTAACTGACCAGACAGGGTTAATATTTCTCCCCAAGCCAGCCTCGGTGACTGATTGCCATACAATGAATCAACCAGACTGCCCCAACTACTTAATGCAGCCACTGCTTTGACCCGACTGTCGTGCGCAGCACCGATTAAACTAATGCCTGAACCATACGAAATACCACCAGTGCCAATCGCATTTTCATCTACTGGGTAGTTATCAATGAGGAAATCAATTGCCCTGCTGTAATCTGCAATATCGTTGGGTCCTGCGGTATCCACCACGCCTTCAGAGCCACCAAAGCCTCGCGTTGCGTAGCTCAGTACAATATATCCACGTTCAGCCAAATAAGCGGCTTGCTTAATATATTGGTACTCATTGAGTGCCCAACTATTAATGAATATCACCGCAGGGGCTTTTTCAACTAACTGCGTTGGTACAAATATATTGGCTTTTAGATGTAAACCATCCTCCGTTATGATCTCAATCGAATCGTCAATTGTGAATCGCTCTGAGCGAGGCAGGAGTATCTCTTGTGGCTTACTTAACCAATCAAGTATAGGTAAGTGTGAAGCCGCAATGGCGTTGTTACACACCAATAATACGCTAAGCTGCGTAATCAATAATATCGTAAATATGTGAGTCGTTATTTTCATTATGTGTCCTTAACTGTTGTCAATAAATCATAACTAGTGCAAAAACACCACTAGTTACAATTAATTTACTTTAGTAGGGCATGCTGAAGTTGCAAACTTTCTGACAATCGTTGTACTTGTCACACTGCGCTCAAACATTCAATTCATTCAGCGTTTTTGCAAGCTATGCCACCAGCGGGTCTCTTGCGACTCACAACATCCCACGGTGGTCACCTCTCCCACAATCGGTGTATTTAGCACAACTGACTGTTTGTCCGCGGCACTCAGTGCTCGCTCTAATGGTTCATACCAAGCATGAAATGCCAAGTCGAAGGTGCTATTGTGAATAGGGATCATTACCTTTCCTTGCAAATCAATATGCGCTTGTACTGATTGTTCTGGGGTCATGTGTACGTCCGCCCAATCCTCATCATAAGTACCTGTTTCGAGTAAAGTGTAATCAAATGGACCATATTTATCACCGATGGTTTTAAACCCTGAAAAATACCCCGAGTCGCCGCTAAAATAGAGACTTTCATTATCCGTTTTTATAACCCACGACCCCCATAGCGTGGTGTTTGCATCACTCAGGCCGCGTCCTGAAAAATGCTGCGTTGGTGTAAATGCGACTAAAGTGTCTTTTATCTCTAGCTCTTGCCACCAATCAAACGCCACTATCTTCTGCTTATCAATTCCCCACGCAGCTAAGTCACCTTCGACTCCTAGCGGCACCAAAAACTGAGCGGTTTTATGTGCCAACGCGCGAACCGCCGCCTTATCTAAGTGATCATAATGATTATGCGAAATAATAACTTTATCTATATTTGGTAATGCGGCTATGGATATCGGCGTTGGTTGAAGGCGCTTTGGCCCCAAAAAACTAAAAGGTGACGCTCGCTCTGAAAATACCGGATCTAATAACCAGTATTCACCTTTCACCTTCAGTAAAATCGAAGAATGACCAAGTTTGATAATATGTACTTTATTATTACTGAGCGCTGCCAACGAGTCCGCTGTAATCGTTGCCATAGGGAGGCGACTTGTCGGTGCTGTATCGACTCTGTTTTCAGTGATGTAGCGTTTTACGATCCCGAGGGTTTTACTGATTGATTGTGGTGCAATAGTCACTAAGTTATTGAACTGTTTACCATCGTACTGAGCCGATTTGCGCTCTACCTCGACATTCGCGACCAAATTGCTATTCACACTATACCCTCCTATCACGGCACATATTATTATGCTCATTCCAATCCACAACATTCTCATATCACCACACCCAAAGTAAACTATACGGTGTAGTTTTTCACTAAAACAAATAAAAGTAAACTAATTAGTGCACTTTTTTAGTGGCTTGATAAAATATCTAACAATAGAGTTAAGGTAAG